>JAKJEP010000407.1:0-275 GCA_022705365.1 Planctomycetota bacterium
GCTGCTGGGGCCGAACGGGTGTGGCAAGACATCGTTTCTCAAGGACATCGTCAGCCAGGGCCGCTGGGAACATCCGCAGATTCGCGTGGGGCCCAGTTTCACCATCGGTTATTGCGCCCAGCAGCAGGAGATTCTTCATAGCGAGCATACGGTCTTTGAGGAGTTGAACTCGATCAAAAATGTGCATGAACAGCAGATTTTCGATATTCTGGCCCGTTTTCTGTTTACCGATGACGAGGTGAATAAGAAGATTTCGTGTCTTTCCGGCGGGGAGC
>JAKJEP010000407.1:285-3191 GCA_022705365.1 Planctomycetota bacterium
GGCCGGTGACACCCTCGTCAAAAGCCTGTCGGGCGGCGAAAAAGCCCGCTTGCTACTAGGACTTGCAACCTTCTTCGGCCCCAACATGATCATTCTGGACGAGCCGACCAACCACCTGGATATCCCTACCCGGGAGGCGGTGGAAGAGGCATTGAAGGATTTTCCGGGTACGATTCTGGTGGTGTCGCATGACCGGTATTTTCTGGACAGCGTGGTGGATCATATTGCTGAGATCAAGGACAAGACGCTGCACTTTTACAGCGGGAATTTTACGAATTTCTGGCAGGCGCGGCAAAAGGAGCTGGAACAGACCTCCGGGCGGATTACCAGCCGGGCCAAAGATCGGCAAACGGAGGAGGAGGAAAAATCCAAGGCCGGCGGCAGGGCCTGGCTGGAGCGAAAGGCCCAGATTGCCGTGCAGCGGAAGGCCCGGAAGGAAGTGGAACAGATCGAACAGCGGATTCAGCAGGCGGAAAAGGATAAGGAAGTCCTGGAACAGCAGATTGCCCAGGCCTTTACGGATGGTGAACTGCAGAAAGGCAACGATTTGTCCCGTCGCCTTCAGCAGATCATCGCGGATTTGGAGAGTTTGTATGAGGCCTGGATGCTGGCCGAGCAAAAATGGCAGCAGCAGAACGGAGAATCGGACTAAAGGTGATTCTGTAAATCTCCGGTTGGGGCTGGAAAGGGATTGCAATACGAATCGAAACGGGTATAACTATAGCAAATTCAGGAATTTGGAACTTTTGTGGCGGAATGGGACCGTTCCGGTTACAATCGTGCGGCCAAGGTGAGAGACGAAAGCGGACTTGCGTTTGTATGGTTCGGCCCGGTTACCAAGCTAAACGTGGAATAGATTATGTCGATTTTTGAAGTATTAGGCAAAACGATGCTGCGGGTGTTCAAGTCCAGCAGCGAGCGGTATGTCAAGAAGCAACAGGACCTGGTGGAGCAGATTAATGAGCTGGAGTCGCAGTATGGCCAGCTTACGGATGGGCAGCTGCGGGCGAAGTCGGAGGAATTTCGCCAGCGAATCAGCCGGAACCAGAAGGAGAGACTCGGCCGGCCTTTACGGAAGATACTGCGGGAATTGCAGTTGATGCCGGAAGAGGCCCGCAAGCCGGCCAAAAAGCATTTGACGGAGCAGTTGCTGGCCAGTTGTGAAGAGGTTCTGCCGGAGGCGTTTGCAGTGGTACGGGAGGCGTCGGACCGGCATTTGGGGGTGAGGAATGTGTTTGCCAAGCAGTATGAGTTTGACCCGGCGATTTTGTCGCCGGCGATGCAGGCGGTTTATGAAGAGGTTAAGGGGCGGATCGCGGGGGGGGAAGATGTCCATGCCATCGAGCTGCCGCCGGAGTTTTATGCCGAGGTGCGGGCGAAATATCCGGCGGAGGAAAGGCCGCCATTCCGATTCCGGCATTTTGATGTGCAGATGATCGGAGGAAACGCTCTGTATGAAGGCAGTATCGCGGAAATGGCGACCGGGGAAGGGAAAACGCTGGTGGCGACGCTGGCGGCCTATGTGGTGGCGCTGAGCGGGCGGAAGGTGCATATTATCACGGTGAATGACTACCTGGCCAAGCGCGACCGCGACTGGATGGGGCCGGTGTATGAATCGCTGGGGCTGACGGTGGGGGCGATTCAGTCTGAGATGGATACCGCCGGCACCGAACGGAAAGAGCAGTATGCCTGCGATATCACCCACGGGACGAATAATGAATTCGGGTTTGACTATCTGCGCGACAATATGAAGGTCCGGTATGCCGACCAGGTGCAGGGGCCGCTGGATTATGTGATTATCGACGAGGTGGACTCGATTCTGATCGATGAGGCCCGGACGCCGCTGATTATTTCGGGGCCGGCGTTTGACGATACCGCCCGGTACAAGCAGGCGGACAAGATCGCCCGGGAAATCATCAACAAGCAGCGGAATTATGCCGGTATCGAAAAACAGATTGATGCCGCCAAGCGCCAGATTGCCAATGTTGAAGGGGATATCAGCGAAACCAAAAAGGCCAAAGATCCGGAACGGTTCAAGAAGCTGGAAAACCAGTTGACTAAATTGCGGTCGGACCTGGCGGAGCTGGAAGAAAGGCTTTCGCACACCACGCAATATTACGAAGTGGAGTATGACAAGCACAGCGTCCATCTGACGCATGAGGGGATTGGCGCTGCCCAGGAGCTGGCGGGGGTGGGCAGCTTTTTTGTCGGGGCGAACATGGAATGGCCGCATCTGATGGAGCAGGCCCTGCGGGCGCATCTGGTGTTCGAGCATGAGAAGGATTATGTGGTGCAGAACGGGGAGGTTATCATTGTGGATGAGTTCACCGGCCGTTTGATGCACGGGCGGCAGTGGTCGGACGGCCTGCACCAGGCGGTGGAGGCCAAGGAAAACGTCCATGTCAAGGAAGAGAGCCAGACGCTGGCGACCATTACGATTCAGAATTTTTTCAAACTCTACCAGCAGATTGCGGGCATGACCGGGACGGCCATGACCGAAGCGGATGAGTTCATGAAAATCTACCAGTTGAACGTGGTGACGATCCCGACCAATAAGCCGGTGGTGCGCGAGGACCGCGACGACCTGATTTACAAGACCATCAAGGAAAAATTCAATGCGATCGTCGAAGAAGTTTTTCAGATCAGCACGTCCGGCCGGCCGGTGCTGATCGGCACCATCAGTATCGAGAAGAGCGAGGCCCTGTCGGCGGCCCTTACGCAGCGGTACGGCCTGGAGCATGAGGTTCTCAACGCCAAGCAGCACGCCCGGGAGGCGGCGATTGTGGCCAAGGCCGGTTTCCAGCATACCCGCCGGGATGGGAAGATGTGCGGGAATATCACGATTGCAACGAATATGGCGGGGCGCGGGACCGATATCAAGCTGGGGCCGGGGGTAAAGGAGGCGG
>JAKJEP010000408.1 GCA_022705365.1 Planctomycetota bacterium
TTTCTTTTCCGCCATTTCCGCCGCCACATCCACGATCCAGTCTTCCTGGCCGCCCACCGCCCGGCGTTTGCCCAGTTCGACCAGAATATCGCGCTGGTCCAGGCCGAACTTCTCCGCCGCCCGCTTGCTGTGGAGCATGAACGACGAATATACACCCGCATACCCCAGCGTCATCGATGCGTTATTGATCTCCTGCGGGCCGGGCATAATCGGCTTGACCAGATTCTCCCCCACATCCATCAGTTTAAACAAATTAATCCCCGTATCATAGCCCAGCTTATCCAGCACCGCCACAATCGCTTCCAGCATCGCATTACCGGCGCCCGCTCCCATGCCGCGCATCGAACCGTCTATAATATGGGCGCCCGCCTCCACCGCCGCCAGCGAATTGCCCACCCCCAACCCCAGGTTATTATGGGCATGAAAGCCCACCTGACATTTCAGACTGCTGCGCATCGCCTCAATCCGCTGCTTCACCTGGCTAGGCACCAGCGCCCCGGCCGAATCCACCACATAAATCCCATCCGCCCCGTAGCTTTCCATCAGCCTGGCCTGCTCAATCATAATGGGAATTTCCACCATGTGGGCCATCATCAGGAAACAAAGAACCTCCATCCCCAGATCCTTCGCCAGGCCGATATGCTGCTCGGAAATATTCGCCTCGGTCACATGCGTGGCAATCCGTGCGACCTTGGCCCCGCAATCGCGGGCCATTACCAAATCCTCTTTGATCCCCACACCCGGCAGCAGCAACACCGTCAACTTCGACCGCTTCATTACCGAGGCGGCCGCTTTCAGTTTCGCCTCATCGCTGCACCGCTCAAAGCCGTAATTGATTGACGAGCCGCCCAGGCCGTCGCCATGCGAGACTTCCACGATCTCCACGCCCGCTTCATCCAGACCCTGGGCTATACTGCGTATCTGTTCCACCGTGTATTGATGACTGATCGAATGGCTGCCGTCCCGCATCGTGGTATCCACCACCCGAATTTTTCTACCTTTTTTCGTTTCCATCTTAGGCTACTCCTGTCTGAACGAGCTTACGTGCAAATTCTTCCGCAATCGCCACCGCCGCCGCATTGATAATATCCAGATTCCCCGAATATTTCGGCAGATAGTCCCCCGCCCCTTCCACCTGCAGCAATACCGTGACCTTCCCTTTATCGAAGTCCGGCTCATGCTTCAGCCGGTAACCGGGCACATACGTTTGAATCCTGGCTACCATCTTCTTGATCGATTTCACAATGGCCTGCCCATCCGATTGGGGGTCCACCAGGGCATACACCGTATTCTGCATGGTAATCGGCGGTTCCGCCGGATTCAGCACGATAATGGCTTTCCCCTTTTTCGCCCCTCCCACCCGTTCCAGGCTCCGCGCCGTGGTTTGCGTAAACTCATCGATATTCTGCCGCGTCCCCAGCCCGGCGCTCTTGCTGGAAACCGACGAGACGATCTCGGCATAGTTCACCGGCGCCGCATCGTTGATTGCCCACACCATCGGCACCGTCGCCTGGGCGCCGCAGGTAATCAGATTCACATTCATCGCGTCCATATGATCCTTCAGATTGATCGCCGGCACCACACTCGGCCCGACCGCCGCCGGCGTCAGGTCAATGGCAATGATCCCCGCCTGCTTGAGCAGCGGGGCGTGCTTCAGATGCGGTTTGGCCCCCGTGGCGTCAAAGGCAATGGCAATGCCATCTTCTTTCAGCAGGTCATCAATCCCCCGGTGCGAGGTCTTCACCCCGCGCTCCCGGGCGATCTTCAAACCTTCCGACGCCTCGATAATCCCTACCGTCATCACCGGCTCCAGCAGCCGCGACCGCTGCAGCTTGAACAGCAAATCCGTCCCAATATTCCCCGATCCGATAATTCCTACTCTAATCTTGTTCATTCATACCTCGGTATTTTAAAAATATACTTCCTGTCACATTATCCGCGTTTTCCGCTTTTTTTTCGTCTGCAACGCATCAATCAATTTTCTCTGCCCGGCAGTAGCCGGCTCCAGCGGAGAAACCACCCGGTCGGAACCAATCCCCAGCGTACTCAGGGCATACTTGGTCCCGCTCAGCCAGCAGGGACCGGTTTTAATCAACTGGTTCGACAAAAATAAAATCCGCTGATTCAGCCGATCCAGCTTCTTCTTGTCGTCACGCAGGAACGCGTCATACATCTGGGCAAACGTCCGCGGTTCATAATTCGAAGCAATGGTGATCGACCCGCACCCGCCCACCTGCAGCGACTCCACAATCAGCGAATCCGTACCGGTGAACATCTTCAGACCCGCCTCGCGGCCTTTATAGACCGCTTCTTTGAAATAAGAAAAACTTCCCGAACTATCCTTGCAGTACCGGTACCAGCCGCGCCGGGCCATCTCGCACAGGGTATCCACCGGAATACAGGAATTCACGCACAGAGGCATGTTATACGCCACCATCTCCATCTTGCCCCGGGCTTCATAACACCGCCCGAAATGGCGCAGAAACTCATCCGCAATTGTCTGGGTAATATAATAGCCCGGCGTAACCGCAAAATATTCATATCCAATCTGTTCCAGAATCCGCATCTTCTCGATCGTCCGCGGTGTCGAGGATTCCATCACTCCGCCCATAATGGCCATCTTCCCCTTCGCCTCATCATAGCCAATCTCCATCATCCGCACCCATTCCTTCAGGAGCAGCAGCGGGGCCTCACTCGAGGAACCGCCGATCAGTAATCCATGCACCCCCCCCGCCGCCAGATGCCGCACCAGCTTCCGCATGGCCGCCTCATCCACGCCCTCGCTGTCATTCAGCGGCGTCATAATCGGGGTCCAGATGCCATACAACTCTTTCTTTTCTTTTGCCATTTTTGGTTTTGCCTTTCTTTTTGGTTTGCCTTTAAAAACGAAAAACTTATTCGTATAATGTATTCATGTTCATCTGCAAGTCCTCCGCCATCCCTTTGAGCTTGATCCGCACATCATCCGGCAGATCGATTCCCCTGGCCTGATTCTCCGCAAAACGCTCCCACTCGATCTCGCCCGGCAGATAAATCCGTTCCGTCCCCTTGGCCTTGGGCGAATTCTTGATCTTGCCGATCATCCGGTCCACCCGCTCCTTGAACTGCTGGAGCGGCATCATGGAACCCACGTTGATCGCGATCATGCACTGCGTTAGATTTTCCGGCGCGGATGTCGGCCCAAACA
>JAKJEP010000409.1 GCA_022705365.1 Planctomycetota bacterium
TGAGGACAGATAGCGACGAGAACGAAGAAGGCGGGCAAAAAGGCCGCTGAAAATCGAAAGTCCGTGAGAAATGCGGGCTAGACCGTCGATTGTCTCCCGACTCATTCCCGGCTCCCGCATTCATTCCGGGAATACCAGTTACGGCTCGACATATTCCAGCACCACCGTGGCGTTCCAGATATCCTTATTCTGGCTGCGAACATGCGATAATGTCAATTCCTTGCAGGTGGCCCCGGTAAAATCCTGCTCCGCATGATCCACAAATTTCGCCGCCTGCACCATCGTAATATTGTTCAATTTATAACTTTCCTGATACAGAGATCCACCCTCCTTCAGCTTGCGCGGCTTGGCACTTTCCCCCCGGCTCACACTGGTTGACGCAATCCCGCTCCGTGCCGCACACTGCATCGCGGAGGCAATTCCTTCGTAACGGGTCTCCGCCGATCCCGCCGAACTTTCCTCGCCCATCCGGCCGCGCAGTTCCAGGATCCGCTCCGCATTCTGCCGGACCGTCAAAGCCGATTCCACCTGATTCCGAGCCTCCCCGCGCAGCGAAAACATCCTCTGGCTGGTCAGCAGTACACCGATCAGCAGCAGCACCGGCAGTCCGACCGCCCATATCTTTACCTTACGGAAATCTTTAAAGATCCACATTCGTATTTCGTTCCTTCTCTGCTACTCTTGCTTTTTTCACCTGCAGCGGGATATTAAAGGTACGCCGCGTTCCCGCTCCCTTTTGCGAACCCGCACCGGCATTCATAAAATTCCAGTTAATGATCTCCAGCGGCGATTCGGGGCTGTCGATGACCTTGACCATTTCCTTCATCGCCTCCAGATCGGGCACCGAACCCGACAGGGAACTGGAATCCGCGTTCACCCGCAGAGATTCGATCATCAAATCAAAATCCTTCGGCAGGGCTACCAACCGCTCCAGAATCAACAGCAAAGCATGGCTGGCCGAATCCTTCGACACCTGCCCTCCCTGCCCCTGCTGTTTCTTCTGCAGACGATCCAGTTCCGTTTTGATCTCCCGGACATAAAAACTCTTACGCACCATTTTCTTCCCCGGATAAATCTGGCGCCAGCTATCTGCCACCGTCTGGTCCGCTTGGGCAATCATCTTTTCATATTTCAAGGAAAAAAGGCTCGTTACCAGCATCAGCACCAGAAACAGACAAACCACCGCCCCCGACAGACACACCAGCGCCTTGTCTTTCTCTGCCGCCACCGTATGCGGCACCATGCCGTCTGAACGGAAATCCACAAACGGCGGACCCGCCAGCCAATGGCTCGCCGCTCCCAGCGCAAACGCCCGGTTCACATCCGGGTCCGCCAGCGAATGGGCGGCCAAACCGGTCTGACGGGAAACCGCCCCGATAACCTGCTGCAAGCCCTCTTCATGATAATATATAGCGAACGGCCGCTGGGCTTCCGCAAGCAGGGCGATACTCCGGCTGATCTCCGCGGAAACCAGGGATGCCATCTGATCCGTCGCCGTACAGAGGGACGAGCGGCCTAAGATGAATTGCTGATTCCCGCCCAGCACCAGCAAATAGAATATGCCTTCCGACCAGGCAATATACACCGCCGTCTGATCGGCCGGCATCCGGCTTTGAGACCGCAAATATTGCTGCCACACCACCAGATCCGGCTCGGCAATCAGCGCATCCAGGCCGGCCTGCTCCATCTGGGAAAAAACCGGACTCAATAAGTCCCTCTGTACCATATGCACCATCAAATGGCTGCCCGGATCGGCACTTTCCACCACCTGGAAACAAATCGCCTGCGATTCCGTATCGGCCGCAAAATCCTCCTCCACATCAAACCGCAGCGTCTTGCCGATGATTTCCGGATCGTCAAATTCACTGTGATGATGCAGCGTCTGATAAAACGTTCCCCCTAAGGATAATACCGTAACCGGCTTGCTTCCCGCCCGCGTAAATACCTCCTCCGCCAGCCGCTCGAACGGTGTCTTTTCCGCCGGCTGACCCTCCGCCGGGGAAATCGGCAGCCGCCAATCCGCCACCGCACGGTTCTCCGTACCCTGCCGTTCCACCAGCACCGCTGTAATAGCCTGGCTGCTATAATGAACTCCCAGACAACTTTTCTGTGCCAAAATTACTCTCCCGGAATCGTTCCTGTTTTTTTCACTCGTCCCCGGTCATCGACAAAGGCCCCCGCAATCAGCGTCTTATGGGTTCTCCCCAGCCGCGCCGTCACATGAATCGAAAACGTATCGCTCTTGACATCCGCCAGGCTTCCCAGCGCCTCCCGCAACTGGTTATCCGATGGCAGCAGATCGTTCAAAGCGGTAATATTCCCAATCGGCTTCGTTTTCCGCTGCTCCACAATCGCCTGAGCCACGTCCGCTGTTATTCCGACCGGTTCCAGCGCCGCCTGCAAAACCTCCGCCGAGGCGTTGTTCACATTCACTTTCGTATTCCCCCAGATCCCCAGATACTCCAGAACCGGTTCCTCCTGCCGCATCTCCTTTTTCAATACCTCATACTCCGCCGTATGCAGAATCGCGTCCTGCCACTGGCTGGCAAATTGCCCCATCGCCAGGTACCGGCTGTCCCGCTCCGCCAGCCGCTTTTGATATCCGATCCGCTTCTTCTGCACGGTTCGCCGGCTTCGGCTGCTTCTGCCCGCCGTCTTCACGTCCGAGGAACGGCTTTTCGTTGTGGCAACCGTAATATCGGAAGTCGGGATTTTTATTTTCTTACCCAGTTCCCGCGTCAATTCCGCCGCCTCCTGCATCACCTCCCCCTCGGCTCCCAGCCAGCCCCCCAGCAGTTTCAGATTCGCCCGCGTCAACTTTCCATCCCGGTCATTCTCAAAAGGCGAAGTCAGCACCCACAGCATCGGCCACTTGGCATTTTCATCGTGGATTTCGATTTCCACCGTTGCTTCCCCCACTTCAATGGTCTTTCTATACACCAGAAACGGCGATTCCGGATCCGCGGCCGTCAACTGCATACTCCCGCTGTTCGGATCGTTTGGATCATATTGGCTGTTCGGGTTGTTCGGATCGCCAAATAGGCCATATAGATTCGGATCCGTCGCCTGCCCTGTTCCCTCCGCGGCCAGCGAGGTCGTCACCGGCTTCTTGAATACCTCCTGTATCAAATGGCTGCCGATAATCATCCCCGATTCCGCCGCATAGGTGCACTGCACCTTCTC
>JAKJEP010000040.1:0-269 GCA_022705365.1 Planctomycetota bacterium
CCGCCGATACAGACGATGGCATCGAGGCCCATTTCGCGGGCGTTATAGATGCAGTTATCGCGGACATCGGTGATTTGTTTCTGGCCGTTGAAAAACATGGGGAACTTGCTGGGGTTGGCCTTGTTGCTGGTGCCGAGGATCGTGCCGCCCTGGGTGAGGATATTGCTGACATCTTCGGTGCGGAGGAGGTTCATGCGTTTTTCAATCAGGCCGAGGAAGCCGTCCTGGATGCCCATGACGGACAGGCCGTATTTGTTGATGGCGGTTTT
>JAKJEP010000040.1:324-15457 GCA_022705365.1 Planctomycetota bacterium
GGCCGGGGCAGTCTCCGCCGCCGGTGAGGACACCGATGGTTTTAATCTGGGATTTGGGGCATTTGGCGGCAGGGGAGCTGGTTTTGGTTTTTACCGGTTTCTTTTTGGCGGCCATGTTTGTACCTTTCTGAAATTTTAGGTCCCATAATCTGGGAGTGGAGTTCTATTTTTACAAACCTACACCATCATCGGTAAATGGCAGGGGAAGGTTCAATGGAAACCACGCAGAGGGGGCTTTTTTCGCTGGCAATCCCGTTTTGGGTCATTATAATAAGGCCGAAGCGAAATAGTGCAAGGTCATTGGTAATCAAGGACTTCCGGGAACCGGGCTTTTGCGGGTCAGCAAAAGCGGCGGCAGGGCAGTACGTGAATCAGGAACAAGGACAGAACAAGAGTTACGAATTGGCAGGAAATTTGGAGCCGCAGGGCCGATTAGCCGGGCGTGTTTGGCTGGCAGGATGCGTGCTGGCGGCGCTTATTTTGCGGGTGGGGCTTGGGCAGGAGGCGGGGGTACTGGCGGGGGATGCCTTTCGTATTACTGCGCAGTATGGGCAGACGTTTCGGACGGCGGACGGGGAAAATGCGGTGGTGCTGCAGGGGAAGGTAGAGCTGCGGGGTGATGGGCGGCAGATTGAGGGGGATAAGGCGGTGGTGTGGATACGGCGGGAGGGTCCGGAGGGCAAAGGGAGCCGGTCGAGCCGGGTAGTGGTGTATGTGGAGGGGCAGGTGCGGGCGGATCTGCGGGAGCAGGACCGGCGGGTGGAGCCGGAGGAGAAGACGGAGGGGCTACTGGTGATTTTTCAAACGGGCAGCCGGATTTATCTGACGGCGGAAACGCTGGTGGACAAGCCGGGCACGGATTTGCCGATTTATCAGACGGGATCAAAGCTGCGGCAGCAGCAGGGCCAGCCGGAAGAGGAGGAAAAGCCGGCGGTTCCGGAGGTGACGGAGCTGGCGGGGAAAGAAACCAAACCGTCCGAGGTTCCGGCTGAGGCGGAGCCGATAAAGACGGAAGAACCGGCCGGAAAAGAGATAGGACCTTCTGAAAAACCCATTACGGCGGAACCGGCGCAGCCGACGCAACCCGTGAAATCGGCGGAACCGGAGGTTCGGGTCGTAGAGATGGCGAAGGAGCTGGAGAGCGGGGAGCCGGTGCATCTGGTGCCGTATGGAACATTCCAGTCGCGGAAGCAGCCGGATGGGTCGGATGTGTTTTTGGCGACGGATGGGATTTATGTGTACCGGCGGCTGGTGCGGGAAGATATGCTGCTGGAGCTGAAGGCGGAGAATGCGGTGATATTTTATTCGCAGGAGAAGATACTCCAGCTGGCATCGGAGAAGGGCCGGACGGAGGATCCGAATGCGGCGGGGCAGCGGGATATCGATTTGTTTCTGGGGGAGGCGATTACGGGAGTGTATCTGGAGGGGGATGTGCTGCTGCAAGGGGGGGAGTACAAGATAACGACGGAGCGGCTGTACTATGATTTTACGCGGAACCGGGCGCTGATTTTGAACGGGACGCTGCGGATGACGGCGCCGCAGAACGAGGGGCCGATTTTTGTGCGGGCGGAGAAGATCCGGCAGTTGAGCCTGAATCAATTTTCCGCGGAGAAGGTGAAGATCAGTACGGATGAGTTTTATAAGCCGCAGGTGTCGCTGCGGGCCCAGACGGTGGAACTGACGGCCCTGAATGAAAAAGGGGAAGCGCCGGCCGGTACGGAGGAGCTGGATCGAATCAAATATGATATACGGAATACCACGGCGAATGTGGGGGAAGTGCCGGTGTTCTGGTGGCCGCGGCTGGCGGGGGAGGGGACGCCGGCGAAAGTGCCGCTCAAGAGCGTGCACAGCAGTTATGATTCGGACTTTGGGATGAGCCTGGAGACGGAGTGGAAGCTGGCGTCGATGCTGGGATTGACGGAGCCGAAGGGGGTGGATCTGACGCTGCGGGCGGATGAATTCAGCAAGCGGGGACCAGGGACGGGGGTGGACATGGATTATACGTCGGAGACGAATTTCGGGCATTTGAAGACGTATCTGGTGCATGATAGCGGGGAGGACCGGCTGGGGCGGCTGGATTCCCGCAACGAGATTGTGCCGGAGGATCCGCTGCGGGGCCGGGCGTCGTGGCAGCATCGGCAGTATTTGCCGCACGACTGGCAGGCGACCTTTGAAATCAGTTATTTGAGTGATCCGGAGTTTCTGGAAAGCTGGGAGGAGCGGGAATTTGAATATGAGAAGGAGCAGGAGACGCTGGTCTATCTCAAACAGCAGCGGGACAACTGGGCGTTTGATTTTTTGAATAAATGGCAGTTGAACGATTTTGATTATACGATGACGGAATTGCCGACGGCGGGCCATCATATGGCCGGCCAGGATTTATTCGAGAAATTTACGTATTATCACGACGGTTCGATATCGCGGATTCGGGAGCGGGCGGGAGATCGGGAAGTGGCGGGATTCGGCGGGCGGGAGGACAGTGTTCTTCCGGATATGCTGGATCAGAGCGACTATGCCCTGGGGGTGAGCCGGCATGAGGTGGGGCTGCCGCTGCAGGCGGGGGATTTCAAGCTGGTGCCGACGGTGATCGGGACGTTTGCGTATGATGACATGAATCTGGACGAGAATCATCATTTTGTGCAGGGTGCGGGCGGGATGCGGGCGAGTACCCAGTTTTGGCATGTGGATGACTCGGTCCGGTCCCGGTTCTGGGATTTGGACCGGATCCGGCATGTGATTATTCCGGAAGCCAGTGCGTTCTGGGTGGATTCGGATTGGGAGGAGGACCCGTCGCAGGATGTATTTAATTTTGCTTTGCGGCAGCGGTGGCAGACGATGCGGGGCCGGGAAGGGCAGAAGCGGAGCGTGGATTTTCTGCGGCTGGATACCTCGGTGACGCTGGTGAATCACGATGTGGATGATTTTGCCCTGCCGAACCGGTTTTATTTTTCGGCGCCGGAGACCCAATATGGCAAACGGCCGGTTCTGAACAGCGATCTGGCGAATCTGGATCTGGCCCGGCGGGAGCAGATCAATCAGACGCTGAGCGATCATACGCAGGTGGATTGGACCTGGCAGATGTCGGATACGACGGCGCTGGTCGGGGATATCAACAACAACATTCACGACGGGGATATCAGCCAGGCCGATCTGGCGGTTGCTGTGCAGCGGACGCCGCGGCTGAGCTACTATGTGGGGACGCTTTATTTGCATAACGGGGATCCCTTTCGCAAGCAGTACGAGTATTATCAGGAGCACGAGGAGCAGGCCGAATCGATTCGCTATGCGGACAGCCATTTTCTGACCACCGGAACCAGTTATCAGCTCAATCGCATTTATATTCTGTCGCTGGCCCATCAATATGATATTGACCGGACCGAAGATGCCTATACGCAGGTGGTGATTATCCGCAAGTTTTCGCACTGGTATGGGGCGTTCAGTTTCGGGGTGGATTCGATCCGAGACAGCCTGTCGTTTTCGGTGAGTTTCTGGCCGGAAGGGACCGAGCAGATCGCGCTGGGATCGCGTCGTTATACCCGTCTGACCCGGTAAACGAGAAAAATTTGGGAATGGCGGAAGGCAGCCGGAGCAAGGGAATGAACAAACCGGTCATAGGAATTGTAGGCGGTATGGGCGCCGGGAAAAGCACGGTAGCCGGGCTGTTTGCCGATTTGGGCTGTGCAGTGATCAGTGCGGATAAAATCAATCATAACTTGATGCGGGAAAAGGAAGTCATCGAGCAGATGGTTTCCTGCTGGGGTAGCGAGGTGCTGGACGAATCCGGCCAGATCAATCGTAACTATTTGTCAGATAAAGTGTTTACCAGCAAAGCAGAGCTAAGTCGCCTGACCGCGCTGCTGCATCCGCGGATTGAACGGCGTCAGAACCGGCTCATTCAAAAATACCAGTCGGACCCGGCTGTAGTTGCGATTATTCTGGACGTACCATTATTATATGAAGTTGGCTGGCAGAAGTATTGTGATGCGGTGGTATTTGTGGCCTGCGACGAGGAAAAACGCTATGCCCGGCTGGCCGAACGGAGCGGGTGGGACCGGGAGAAAATAAAAAAAATAGAAAATTTCCAAATATCTCTGGACAAGAAGGCCAAAATGTCCGAATATAGCGTAGAGAACAAATCTAGTATCCCCGATTTGGCTAAACAAGTGAAACAATTACTTGCCCTGGTACTAGAAAGGAAATAACGGCTTCCTGTAAGATGGGTTTGGAATCGGTATGCAGGAAAGCAGCCCGGGGTGGGCGTTACTTAGCGTAAAGGTTAAGTAATTATTACCTCATAAGTTACATCAACGGATTCCTGACGGATACCCGGAAGCAGAAAGATCAAGCCTGAAGGTTCACCCGGAGCATTGAGAAAACGGGATTTCAAGCAGAAAAATAATTGAAAGCAGAAAGATAATGAAAGCTAAAGGAGCAGATTCAATGGCCAAGGCCACCACGAAAAAAAAGACCACCAAACGGAAAAGTACCAAGAAAGAAGTGCCTTTGTTCGAGGATGCGGCAGAGACCGAAGAAACCGAAGTAGCGGTTTCGGAAGCGGAGCCGGAAGAAATCGAAGTGAAGGTGGAAGCAAAGGCGGAAGCGCAGCCGGCGGCGGTGGAAGAAAAAGCCCCGGAAGAAAAAAAAGAGCGGGAGAAGCCCCGATTTTCCATCGATGAAGAAACGCACGCGAAATATGAAGAGGTGAAGAAAGGGGAGCTTCATATTACGGATCTTCAGAAGATGACGGTGGAGAAGCTGCACGAGCTGGCCAAGGAGCAGGGGCTGGTGGAATACACGGGCCTGAAGAAGCAGGAACTGATCTTCAAGATTTTGAAGGAGCGGATCCAGCAGAACGGGATGATGTACGGGGAAGGGGTGCTGGAACTGCTGCCGGACGGATTCGGGTTTTTGCGGAGTCCGGATTATAATTATCTGCCCTGTCCGGATGATATTTATGTCTCGCCGTCGCAGATTCGGCGGTTTGGCTTGCGGAACGGGAATATTCTGGCCGGCCAGATTCGGCCGCCGAAGGAGTCGGAGAAGTATTTTGCACTGCTGCGGGTAGAGGCCATCAATTACGAAGATCCGGAAGTATTGACGGAGAAAGTGGTTTTTGAAGATTTGACGCCGCTGCATCCGGAAGCGCGTTTTTATCTGGAGACATCGCCGCAGGAAATCAATATGCGGATTGTGGATATCGTGACGCCGATCGGCAAGGGCCAGCGCGGCCTGATTGTGGCCCCGCCGCGGACCGGCAAGACGGTATTGCTGCAGAAGATTGCCAATGCCATCAGCACGAATCATCCGGATGTGGATCTGATTATTCTGCTGATCGATGAACGGCCGGAAGAAGTGACGGAAATGGAACGGGCGACGGCGGACGATGTGGAGGTAATCAGTTCGACCTTTGACGAACCGGCCAGCCGGCACGTGCAGGTGGCCGAGATGGTCATCGAGAAGGCCAAGCGGCTGGTGGAATACGGCCACGATGTGGTGATTCTGCTGGATTCGATTACCCGTCTGGCGCGGGCTTACAATACCGAAGTGCCGCACTCCGGAAAGATTCTGACCGGTGGTGTGGATTCGAACGCCCTGCAGAAGCCCAAGAAATTCTTTGGGGCGGCCCGGAATATCGAACACGGCGGTTCGCTGACCATCCTGGCCACAGCCCTGATCGAGACCGGCTCGAAGATGGACGAAGTGATTTTTGAAGAGTTCAAAGGCACCGGCAATATGGAGCTGCATCTGGACCGCCGCCTGGTGGACCGGCGGACGTGGCCGGCGATTGACATCAGCCGCAGCGGCACCCGGAAGGAAGAACTGCTGCTGGACCCGAAGGAGCTGGAGCTGACGTATCGGCTGCGCCGCGTATTGAGCGATATGAATCCGGTGGAGGCGATAGAATTGCTGAAGAGCCGGCTGCAGAAGGTCAAGAGCAACGCGGAGTTCCTGATGACGATGAACCTCAATTAAACGGCGGTTCTCCCTTGGTTTTCGGCAGGGGGTATTGACAAAACAGGTGTTTTCTGTCAAGATTCCGGGAGTGGCCGACCTTTTGCAGGATGACCGAACCGTCAAAAGTCGATGTTGACATCCAAAATCGGCTCTGGCTCCCCAATAACAAGGGGCCGAAGAGCTTTTGACGCTGGCGTCCAGGATGGCAGCATGAAAAACCGACATGCGGTCATCTGGGTGGCAGGGTAAGGCCGATCCGGATTTTTCTGATAGAATCAGGTGTGGTAAAGAGATGCCGGTTTTTGAGATTTATGACAGCAGGAATCCGCGTCGAATCAAGGTAGAGTTGCCGCGGATCACGGTCGGGCGGATGGCGGATAACCAGTTGTATATTGACGAGCGGCAGGCCTCGCGAAAACATTGTGAAATCTACCTGGATAACGGCCGGTACTATTTGCGGGATTTGTGCAGCCGCAACGGGACGCTGCTGAATCAGGATAAGGTGGAGAAGGCGGAGCTGCTTTTTGACGGGGATGAGATCGGGATCGGCGGTTCGACAATCCGATTCTGGAGCGACCTGGAGAAGATCGATCCGAAAACGGCCAGGCTGCCGCTCTACGATCTGGACAAACTCAAGAAAACGGAGGAGAAACAAGCCCGCAAAACGAAAGGGAAATAGGATTTGGCGGGCAGCGGGGCAGGGCCAACCGGTTGTGAAAGAAATAGCGGAGCTGAAAAAGATACTGCTGCAGGGAGCAGGGGGTTTCTCCCCGGCGGCTGAGGCGGCGGAATTTTTCCGGCAGAGGGGAAAATCTGCGGAGGGGGCCGGAATCCAACTGGAATCGTATGGCAATTGGGGATCGTATGGCCGGTTGCTGGCGGCGATTCTGCATGAAAAGCTGGGGCGGCCGGTGCTGTTTGTAACGGCGCATATCGGGGAGGCGGACCAGGCGCAGGAGGATCTGGAGACGTTTGGCGGACAGGGGGTGGAATTATTCCCAGCCTCGGAGCGGATGGAAGGAGAGACGGAGCCGACCAGTGAAGTAGCCTGTGAGCGGCTGCGGCTGTGCCAGCAACTGGCGCAGGGGGATTTTACCGGGGTAATGGCAGCTTCGGTATGTGCCCTGATGCAGCCGGTGCCGTCGGCGGTCTTTTTGCGGGAGCAGTCCCTTTTCCTGGAAGAAGGCAGGGACTATGAAGGGGGGCCGGAAGCGGTCTTGCAGTGGCTGGCGGACCATCAGTACGAGCGGGTGGATCAGGTGGAGGCGGCGGGTGAGTTTGCCGGGCGGGGTGGGATCGTGGATATTCTGGGGCCGGGCCAGGATCAGCCGGCGCGGCTGGAGTTTTTCGGGGACCGGCTCGAGTCGCTGCGGTATTTCGACCGGGATACGCAGCGTTCTACCGCATCGATTCGGCAGATTCGGATTGCCACCTGCCGCAGCCTGCCGGCAGGGGAAGGGGCGTCGATGCTGCCGGATTATCTGCCGGGGAGCACCCTGGTGGTAATAGAGGAAAGCGGGCAGGTACAGGAAGCAGGCCGGATTTTTCTGGAGCGGATGAATCATCCGCAGGGGATGTATCCGGTGGAGGCGGTGATGCAGAAGATGGGGGGCTGGGACCGGCTGTTCCTCCATACCTTTCCCGGCCAGATGGGACTGGATTCGGTGCGGCTGGGCGCCCAGTCGGTACAGCAGTATGAACGGCGCGGGAAAGAGGCGCTGGAAGAGCTATGGCGGCAGCGGGGTACGAACCGGGTGTTTCTGTTTTGCGAGAATGCGGCGGAACAGCAGCGGGCTTGGGAGTTACTGGCGGAAGTCGCGGGCGCAAAAAAGGGATCCATGCCGGATTTGGCGGAACGGTTTTTTTTGCCGGTAGGGTTTGTGCAGGAGGGATTTGCCCTGCCGCAGGCGGATTTGCTGGTCATCAGCCATCATGAACTGTTCGGCCAGAATCCGGTGCGGCGGCGGCTGCGGCGACTCAAGAGTTTGCAGGCGATTGATTCATTTTCGGATCTGGAAAAGAACGATCTGGTGGTGCATGTAACGCACGGGATCGGGCGGTTCCTGGGGATGAAGACGCTGACCAAGGGGGGCCGGCAGGAAGAATATCTGGCGCTGGAATATGCCGGCAAAGCGCTGGTGCATGTGCCGGCCAGCAAGATCGACCTGGTGCATAAGTACGTGGGATGCCGGACGGGGCGGATGGTGCTCTCGCGGCTGGGCGGCAAAAGCTGGGAGAAGCAGAAGCAGAAGGTGCGGGAGGCGGTGGAGGATGTGGCCTCGGAACTGCTGGAGATTCAGGCCCAGCGGCAGAGTATGCCGGGGATCCGGTTTCCGGACGATACGGCGTGGCAGAAGGAATTTGAGGAATCGTTTTTGTACCAGGAGACGGATGACCAGCGGACGGCGAACCAGGAAATCAAGAGGGACATGCAGTTGAGCCGCCCGATGGACCGGCTGTTGTGCGGGGATGTGGGGTACGGCAAGACGGAGCTGGCGATCCGGGCGGTGTTCAAGGCGGTGGAATATGGCAAACAGATTGCTGTGCTGGTGCCGACGACGGTGCTGGCGGAACAGCATTACCGCACGTTTACGGAGCGGTTGGCGGATTATCCGTTTGCGGTGGAGTCGATCAGCCGGTTCAAGACCGGCCGGCAGGCCCGGGAGATTCTCGACCGGACGGCCCGCGGGCAGGTGGATGTGCTGATCGGGACGCACCGGATTTTGAGTGGGGATGTGCGGTTTAAGGATTTGGGGCTGGTGATTATCGATGAGGAGCAGCGGTTCGGGGTGGAGCACAAGGAGCGGCTGAAGCGGATGCGGACGACGGTGGATCTGCTGACGATGACGGCCACGCCGATCCCGCGGACGCTGCACATGGCGCTGCTGGGGCTGCGGGATATTTCCTCGCTGGCGACGCCGCCGCTGGACCGGCGGAGCATCGTGACGGAGGTATGTGCGTATGACCGGCAGCGGATCCGGGAGTCGATCCTGCGGGAGCTGGCGCGGGAGGGCCAGGTGTATTATCTGCATAACCGGGTACACAATATTCTGAGTGTGGCGGACCAGTTGCAGCAGTTGGTTCCGGAGGCCCGGATTGTCGTCGGGCACGGGCAGATGCCCAAACACGAACTGGAGCAGAAAATGCTGGCGTTTGTCCGGCATCAGGCGGACGTATTGGTATGCACGACGATTATCGAATCGGGGCTGGATATTCCCACTGCCAACACCATCATCATCTGTGACGCGGACCGCTTCGGGCTGGCGGAACTGCATCAGTTGCGGGGCCGGGTCGGGCGGTACAAGAACCGGGCGTATGCGTATATGATGCTGCCGGCGCGGCGGGCGATTACCCCGACGGCCAGCAAGCGGCTCAAGGCGATCGAGGAATATTCCCAGCTAGGCTCCGGGTTCCGGATTGCGATGCGGGATCTGGAGATCCGCGGGGCGGGCAATATCCTGGGGATCGAACAGAGCGGGCATATTGACTCGGTGGGCTACGAGATGTATTGCCAACTGCTGGCGCGGGCAGTGCGGCAAAGACAGGGGCAAAAGGAATCGGCGGAACTGATGACGCATCTGGAGCTGAATATCAGCAGCCATATTCCGCGGAGCTACATCGCTTCGGAGCGGCAGCGGATGGATGTGTATCGGCGGCTGGCGGCGGCACGGACGAAGGAAGAGCTGGAGCTGTTGGAGCAGGATTTGTCCGATCAGTTCGGCCAGCCGCCGCGGTCGGTGCTGGATTTATTGCAGTTGGCGGAAATCCGGATTCTGGCCGGCCCCTGGTCGATTCGCAGCATCGTCCAGCAGGAGCCGGACCTGATTTTTACGCTGGATCACGAGCCGGTGGAAAACGTGACGGCCCAGCCCGGTACCAAAGAATCACGCGAGGGAAACCTGATCAACCGCTTGTTTGCCGGGGTCCCGGGTTCGGTGCGGATTATCGATTATCAAACGGTGCATGTGCGGCTGGCGGAAAAGTATTTTGCGGCGCCGGCGAATCTATTATCGCTGCTGCGGAAGATGCTGGATAAGAAGAAACGAGAATGAATTGTCTATCTATTTTCTTTTATACCAATGGTTTATACAAGATCAGGTCCTGGCCGGCTCGAAGCGGTGCTAGGAATCGCCGGAAAAGTCCGGAAAATATTGCCCGACCGGCGAATATCGGATATAATCCTGCCAAAATAAGGAGTTTACATGCTACAGGTACGTCATTTATTGGTGCTGACCGGATTGGTTTGGAGCGGGGTGAGCTTTTCCTATGCCCAGGTATCTTCTGAGACAGTAATTTCCACGGACCCGAATGTACTTGCAGCCGATTCGCATACAGTCCCAGGAGCCGTGTTGCGGATCAATAACGATGCGCTGACCTCGGCGCAGGTGATTACCCAGCCGGAACTGCGGGCGAATCTGCAGCAATGGGCGGGGGAACTGAACCGGCAGCAGTTTTTAGCGCGGGCGGAAATGGCGGTGGCCAAGGAGGTGCGGGATCAGATTTTTGATCTGCTGTTGTATCAACATGCGATAAAGGATCTGGAAAAACATGATGATTTTGAAAAAGTAATTGAAAAGGAGCTTGCGGAAGCGAGGAAGCGGCTGATCGGATCCTATAACGGCATCGAGGCCCAGGCGCAGGAGGAACTGGCCAAAAAGGGTTCCAGCCTCGAAAAAGAGCTGGAGACGATCAAGCGCCGCATGGTGGTCCAGAGTTATCGCGAAACCTATTTTATGCCGACACAGGACATTACGCGCGGGCAGATGATGCAGTATTACCGCCGGCATCTGGAAGACCAGTTTCAACAGAAGGCGGAGATTCAGTTTCAGATGATTGAAATCCTGGCAGCCAGGTTCCTGGATGAAACGGAGCGGACCAGTCCCAGCGCCGAGCAAAAAGCCGCCGCGAAAGAAAAAGCCCGCCAGGCGGCGGCGGAAGCGTGGGCGAAGCTGCAAAGCGGTACCGATTTTGCGGAAGTGGTCAAAGAGTATTCGCAGGGCTTTCGCAAAGACAGTGATGGTTTGTGGCGGCCGATTCAGCCCGATGCGCTGCAGGACCAGTACAAACCGGTAGCCGAGGCGCTGGCGGGCCGGGCGGCAGGGGAGCTGAGCGGGATACTGGAAGGGGAGGACCGGTTTTTTATCGCCAAGCTGGTTTCCTATCAGGAGGCCCGGACGATTCCGTTTTCGGAGGCACAATATACGATTGCGGAAGAAATTCGCAAGGAACAGTGGACCCGGCATATCGGCAAGCTGTATATGGATTTGCTGGCGAAAGCCACGCTGGGGGATATCGAAAAATTCGTGAGAGAGTCCTGCATCTCGGCCTATGATCTGCTGAAGGTGCAGAAGAAGTAAACCGGGGGGTAGAAAGGTACCATGAACAACAACAATCTCTGGGCGCCCTGGCGGATCGGGTATTTGAAGTCGCTGGGGGAAAAAGAAAAAAAACCGGAGGGCAGCGGCTGTTTTCTGTGCGATTACTGGGCTCATCCGGGGCAGGATGCGGAAAATCTGGTTTTGTGGCGTACCGACCGGTGCCTGGTGCTTTTTAACCGGTTTCCTTATACCGGCGGGCATCTGCTGATTGCCCCGGCGGAGCATATCCGTTCGATGGAGGAGATGGGGGAGCAGACGATGCTGGAGATGATGCAGTTAGCACGGGACGCTCAAAAAGTGCTTACGGAAGCGATTCATCCGCAGGGTTTCAATATCGGGATCAATATCCAGCGGTGTGCTGGGGCGGGCCTGCCGGACCATATCCATATGCACCTGGTGCCGCGCTGGGAAGGGGATACGAATTTCATGGCGGTAACCGGCCAGGTGCGGGTCATCAGCCAGGCCCTGGAGGAACTGTACGGTCAGTTGCGGGAGATTTCGCAAAAACTGGATTTGCCGAACGTTGCCGCGGCGAAGGGATGAATCCGGTTTGCAGTCCGGCTTTTTCCGCTTCTGCGGCGGTCAGGAGAGGAAATAGGAAAACTGATGCCGGCGATAGCGGCCGGGACTCATCTGGGTGTATTTTTTAAACTGGCGGCAGAAATAGGACAGATCGGAGAAGCCGACGTCCCAGGCGATTTTTTCCTGGGAATCGTGGGTGGTAAGCAAAAGCAGTTGGGCTTTTTCGATGCGTTTGCGATTGATGTATTCCACCGGCCGCACGCCGATGATTTTGGTAAACAGGCGGGAAAAGTAATCGGGATTAAGGAAAATCATATGGGCTAACTGTTCCAGAGGGATTTTCTCCTGGAGATGGTCGTTGATATAACGGAGGATATTTCGCAGCCGGCGAAGCTGCTGGGTCTTCTCATCGTCCGGCGGCTGGACGGGGCAGCGGAGGAAACGGGATAATAACTGCTGGAGGATACCATTGGTTTCCAGATAATCGGCGGCGTTCTGGTTCTGGACCGGCTGGAGATATTGCACCAGATGCCGGTGCTTTTCATATTTTTTGGGGTCGTAGTCCGGCAGGGCCTTGTTGGGATTCAGTTCCATCAGCCGCTGAAAGAGGACATAATCCTGCGGGCCGGCTTCGATTTGATATTCGCATTCCTGATCCACGAAAATTTCCATCCAGCCGTCCATCTCATTAAAAAAATGAACATAATACTGCTCCAAAAAACTGTCGCAATGATAACTGCTCAGGGTAAAGGCCGGGACCAGGTGCATCTTGCCGGCGGATAAAATATATTTCCGGTTGTGATGATAAACATAACCCTCCCCAGCGGTAATCAGGTACAGGCGGGAGGTAGGCCCCATGACATTGTTATAGTGCCAGGTGTGGTCCAGCCGGCAAAATTCCATATTGATTAAAGATAACCGCAGGGTTTGCAGCAGCTTAATATCTAACATAACATACTCTTATATAAGTATTTATACTACTTCTGCCTGTCCTGATTTCTATTTGCCATTTTACCAAAAAAGTCGGAATTGTCCAAATTTTTCTCTGTTTTGTTCATTGTGAGATTTTCTGCTTTTATTTACGATACCAGTGGCAAAACAACTGGAGGATTTGAGGAAAGTATCATGGATCATATCGAACGATTTTATGCGACGATCGAACGGCGAAAGGTGGACCGGCCCTGCAGTTGGCTGGGGATACCCGACACCCGGGCTTATCCGAATCTCTTTTCCTATTTCCAGGTCAACAGCATTCATGAACTGATTGTCCAACTCGATGATGATATCGTGCCGGTGGAGATGCCCTATCATTCGCCCACCTCCAACGCGATTTATATGGCTTTCGCCTTCGCCAAAAAAGGGATCATCGATGAAGCGCACCGGACCCTGACCGCCCCTGGATTTTTTGAGGATATGACCGATCCGGCCCGGGTGGATGATTTTGACTGGCCCGATCCGGCCAAGTATATCGATCCGGCGGAATGCCTGCAGGTGGTGGAACAGGTCCCGCCGGGCCGGGTCGTTTTAGGTGTGATCTGGTCCGCGCATTTTCAGGATGCCTGCGCGGCCTTCGGCATGGAGAACGCCCTCCTCCAGATGTACACCGCACCGGAGATGTTCCGGGCGGTGATTGGCCGCATCGAACAGTTTTATCTCCGGGCTAACGAAATCTTCTTCGAAGCCACCCGGGGAAAACTCCATGCCATATTGATCGGCAATGATTTCGGCGGCCAGAGAGGGCTGATGCTCGCGCCGGAAAAGATTCGGGAATTCGCCTTTCCCGGTACCCGTCATTTTATCCAGCAGGCGAAAAGTTACGGCGTCAAGGTCATTCATCATTCCTGCGGGGGAATCCGGGATATCATACCCGACCTCATTGAAATGGGGGCCGATGCCATCAATCCCATACAGGCCCTGGCGGCGGGAATGGAACCGAAAGGGCTGAAAAGAGATTTCGGTGATCAAGTCGCTTTTTGCGGCGGGGTGGATGCCCAAAACCTGATGGTGAACGGCACTCCCGAACAGGTCCGACAAAAAGTCCAGGAATTAAAAAAGATTTTCCCGACCGGTCTGATCTTTTCCCCCAGCCATGAAACCATTCTTTTCGATACCCCGCCAGCCAATGTCAAAGCCATGTTCCAGGCCATTCAGGAAAAATAAAGATGAAAACAGCTCTGTCGGTTTTATGGGGACTTTTGGTTCTAACTTCCTGCCTGGCAGCCGCTGATTCCATCCAGGAACAGCGGTTCGAAGGGAAATATTACAGCGGGTCGGGGGATGCGGAATATATCGAGCTGCTGGATCTTTCCCGGCGGATGTTCGATCCGGACCCGGAGCTGCCGAATATTGCGATGTTCTACAAGCCCCAGTGGAACGGTTTTGTCCTGAGTCCCGACTGGGGTATGTGGTGGGTGCAGAATACCTACGGAACGACTTATTGCGCCCTGCCGTTCTACCAGGAACCGTATATCACCTGGCTGCAAAACGCCCAGGATTTATGGTATAAGTGGATGGGGGATGGAAAAACGGAATATACTTTTCGCGACTGGAAATGGATCCCGCCGGACGGCAGCCTGGTGGATTGTGCCGGCCCGAACGAAGCCATTCACCGGCAGGGCGATGCGCGGGCGGATATCCACGACTGGCCGATGGAGTTTACCGCCGCCGGCTCGCTGATGCAGGCGGAGTTATTGTTGATTGGCCGGGATGAGCAGGCCATCGCCGCCTATCTGCCCAAACTCCAGCGCAGCGTGAACCTCATCGAAACTCGCCGGAACCCGAACAATAATTTATTTCTGACGGGACCGGCGGGGAACCTGCTGGCCCCCAGCTACGCCGGCTGGCGGAAACCGGATGGCACGTTTGGCCAGGCCTATCTCAGCGGCCTGTCCATAACTTATATCGCCCTCCTGGACCGCATGATTGAAATATATAAGTTCACCGGCCAGCCAGATAAAGTGCAGGAAAGTATCCAGCGGCGGGATGCGGCCCGGGAGGGCCTGGCGCTATTGGCCACGGAAGAGGGCTACTTTATCAAGTCGCTCGATCCGGACGGGACGCGGCACGGTGTCTATGGTGCGGAACAATACGGCTATTTTGAGGCGGTGTGCAATCATGATGCCATCTGTTTCCGGGTGGCCGATGAGCAGCAGTCCCGCCAAATCTATGATAAAATCGTATCGATCCCCGGTCTGCGGCCCTATCATTTTATCATCACCAACTATCCCACGCTGGATGACATGTACGAATCGGGGGGTATTTTTCAGTTCGGCTGGTGG
>JAKJEP010000410.1 GCA_022705365.1 Planctomycetota bacterium
CCGCCTCCAGCAGGTCATCGACCTCTCGCAAAGCCTGGGCAACCGCGCCATGCAGGAACTCATCCGCCGGATCAACCTGGACGGCTTCAGCGAAAACGACGTCCTGGTGGTCGTCTTCAATCCCCTGCCCTATCCCCGCCGCGAAATCCTCGAAGCCTGGGTCAACATGCCCATACCTGCCGGTCAGACAGAGGCCTTCTGGACCATGGACGTACAGGGACTCCAGATGTTCGACGCCCAGGGCCGGCCGGTCAGCACCCAATGGCAGGGCTGCTCCCACGAAACCTACTGCGTCGCGGAAGTCCACACCCGCGCCTTCCCCTTCCCCTGCAAACGACATCGCGTATTCTTCGATGCCGGAGAAATCCCCGCCGGCGGCTACAAAGTCTTCCGGGCCGCCCCCCTCCAGAAAGACACTTACTATCCCGTGCAATGGACCAACTCCAACGCTGCCACCGGCACTCTCCTGAAAACCCCGACCATGCTGGAAAACGAATACCTCCAGATCAGCATGAATCCCAACGGCACCTTCGACCTGACCGATAAAGAGTCGGGCCAAACCTATACCAATCTCAACTATTACGAAGACCGCGGCGAACACGGCGACTACTGGATCAACCGCAAACCCATGTTCGACCAGGCCATTACCTCCCTGGGCTGCTCCGCCCGCATCTGGTCCGAAGAAGCCGGCCCCCTCCAGGCCACCCTCGTCAGCGAAATCAGGTTGCCCATCCCCTCCAAAGGAAACCGCGCGGAACAGCGCCGGGGCGACCACTTCACCGATCTGGTCATTCGCACCGCCGTCACCTTGCAGGCCGGCAGCCGCCAGGTGGACGTCAAGGTCGATTTCGAGAACCGCCAGGAAGATCATTTCCTCCGCGCCATCTTCCCCACCAGCCTCAAAGATGCCTCCCACGCCGACGCCGGCGGCCACTTCCTCGTGGACCATCGCCCTATCCGCCCGCAAGGCCCCACCGCCGACAGCGTCTGGCCGGACATGGCCACCCTGCCCCTGAATCATTTCCTCGACGTCAGCGACGGCCAAAACGGCCTGGCCTTCCTCACCGACAGCCTGACCGAATACGAAGTCATGGACAATGAGCAGCGGACCGTCGCTCTCTCGCTCCTGCGGGCCACCCATGACTGGATCTGCACCGAAATGCGCTGCGGTTCCTGGTTCCCCTCCCAGAAAGGCGGCCAGTGCCTGCGGCCCTACTCCCTGCGTTACGCCCTCCGGCCCCATACCGGCAACTGGCAAGCCGCCGAAATCCCCCTGGCCGCGGAATTCTTCAATGTCCCCGCTATCCCCGTCCAGACCCGCACGCATAAAGGCTCTCTGCCCGCCCGGCAGGCCTCCCTTTTCGAAATCGACAATCCGCACCTGCGTTTTTCCACTCTCAAAAAAGCCCAGGACCGCGACAGCTATATCATTCGCCTGTACAACCCCACCCCCGACCAGCAAAAAGGCCGTATTACTTTCCACCATCCTCTAACCGCCGCCTGGCAAACCAATCTTAACGAACAGCGGCAAAAGGAAATCAAACTCAAACAAGGCAGAAGCTGGTCTTTCCAGCTCAAAACCGCGGAAATTATTACCATCGAGTTAATATCCGGGTAATCTCGGGCCAGGCGGTTTTTCGTCAAAAGGACTATTTCGTCTCCGAGAGGGATTTTATATACGCATCCAGCATATACAAACCGGTGGAGGCCATACAATTACAATTGTACCAGTTGAAGCCGGTCTCCTTATCATGGACGAGCTTGCCGTCCTGGTAGTAGTTCATCCCGGTGGTGGAGAACTGGCCGTCCTCAAACTGCTGGGCACAAATGGCGTTGGCGGCGGCGCGGGCCTTGTCCAGATATACCTTCTCGCCGGTAGCCTTGTGCAGTTCGATGAGAGTTCCGATCCAGTAGCCGGTGTGGCCTTCCATGGGGTACCAGCAGACAAACTGTTCAAAAACCATCGGGCCTTTTATATGTACGATGCCTTTCACCGGATGAACGAAGGCCTCGCTTTCCGCACTGAAAATAACGAACTGGTCCTCCAGGAAGCGGTGGAGCCGGCGGGCCAGGGGGACAAAAGCGGGGTCCTGGTCTTTCAGATGACAGAGAGTCCGGATAAAGTTCTGGGTTTGGTGACCGGATAGATTCGAGAACGTCGGCCAGGGAAAGACATCCTCAAAGACTCCTTTCCAGTGGTTCGAGGTGCAAACCTGGGCGATGGTCCAGTTAATGGCCCGCTGGGCGGCCAGCGCCAGATCGGGATCGAAGTAATACGGTTCCAGGGCATAGACCAGATTGACGAATTCCGCGGCGGCGGGAGTATAATATTCGCTAATGACGCCGGTTTGGGGATTCAGGCGGTAAGGGAAGCTGCCGTCTTCCTGCTGGAATTGGGCGGTAGTTTTGGCAATATGAATGGCATAATCCAGGTACGGCTGATGCCGAGTGGCCCGGTAGAGGTCCACATAGCTGATCGCCAGCCAGCAGGGCCGCAGGAGAGTCACATTGGCCCCTTCGTTGCCGCCGCCGAATTGCCCCATGGTAATGGTGGAATAGGGAAAGAGCGGCAGCTTGCCGCTATCCGGCTGGCGGTTTTTTAATCCCCAGTCGGCGGTGATGCGGGCCAGGCGCAGCGCCTCCTCCTTCTGAGGTCCGCCGCGATCCGCATAGGCCAGCAGGCTCCAGATATATTGCCCCTGGGTAATGGCCGGGTAGCTCATGCTGTAGCCTTCGGGAAAATCGCCGAACAAATTGCCCTGCGTTACAGTCGGTGAAGCGGAGGACCATATCCACACCGGCACATTTGGTTCGCGATAAGGTGCCTTGCCGTGCCAGGCTGCATGAATGAAGTAATTCATATTGCGGTCGGCGGCCCCGCGCCAGTCGGCGTCCGGTTCCTGCAAGCCCTGCCAGTCGGGGGCCTTGACCCGGATGGTGTTTTCGGCGGCAAGGGAAGTACTGGCCTGGTCCAGCCATTGAAAGTTCAGGGTAAAAATCTTGTTTTCCATCTGCGGCCAGATGGTTTCCAGGCTGAGGAAAGGCGTATGGGATTCCACCTTCCAGCTTTGCTGGCCCTGTTTAACTTCGGCGGTATATTTCGTTACCTTGGGCATGGGCAGCAGTTTGAAGGTCGGGGCGTCGATAAACTGGCGGCTGTAGGCGTTCCAGCTTATAA
>JAKJEP010000411.1 GCA_022705365.1 Planctomycetota bacterium
GTGGGGTCGTGCCACAAATTGAAGTTGCCCAGATAGTAGTTGGGAACCTGGGGCAGCAGCATGTCATCCTTCCCATCGCCGGCAATATTGGACATGGTGTAAAAGAAAGCGCCGTGGAGGTGCAGGGGGCGGCTGGAGTGATTGGTAAGACGCACAAAGCGGGCCGTAAACCAGGGTTGGTCCGGATACACAGCCAGCCGATGCTCCACCTGAAAGGCTAGCGGAACGGCGGAAGCAATGGTAGCAGGATCGCCGCCGGAAGCTGTCAGGTGCAGTAAAATCCGCAGAGGGCCGCGGCTGATTTGTGCCCCGATAAACCGGTCAGCATGGGTCCAGAAGTTCTGGCCCTGATTCTGCTGCCAGACCACCGGATTGTAGCGGCCCAGCAGGACATCCTGATAATAAAAGGCATCGAGGAAATCGCCGTCCACTTCCGTCTTTTCCAAACGGATGAGGGGATTGGCGATGCGGAAGCCGTGGTCCAGCGGCGTGCAGTCAATGGCCGCCGTCGTTTGCGGCAGATTCGAGGCGCGGTTGATATACAGAAAGAACGTTTGATTCTCCTGCCCTGGCAGGGAGCGGACCGCCAGACAAATCTCATCCTGCCGGTCCAGCCGGCCGTCAAAATCATCCAACTGCCAGAGCAGATCGAGGTCCCCGGCAGTTTTCAGACACAAAGCCGTCGGGGAGATTTCCGTCCAGTCGAAACCCGGCGCCGCCTGCTCTAGCGTGAAGGATACGAAGGCATCGGTTACTGGCACGCCACTGTCATTGGAAACAATAATGGGTATGCGCAGTGTCCCGTCGCCGGTATCCGCCGGCCAGGGACTGCTGGGAGTATAGCGAACCGGGCGGGACAGGGTTTCGGCAATATCGTACTGGTTCGGATCATAGGGCCGGCTATGGATGTCATACACCTGCGGATTCAGCCGGGCGGCGGTCTGTGTCAGCTCCGCATAAGGCCGGTTGTCTTCATTGACCAGGCCATAGTTGCTGTCTTCAGGGAAGGTGGAGGAAATTCCCAGCTCCGGTTCATCGACCCACATGAAGAAATCGGAACCGACCATAAAGGGCTGTCGGAAGAGCATGGATTGATAGATCTCAAAAGCCCTGGCCCGCTGCTGCTGGGTTTGCACCCGCATCCCCGCGCCGTGCCGGCAGGGCAGGCCGCTGTCAAGGGCGGGAAAGGACCATTCGGTCAGCATGAGCGGCCGGCCGCACCATTCATGAAATTTAACCAGGTCGGCAACGGCGGCGGGCAGGCGGCCGGTCTCCAGATTGATCCACGGATACTGATTGACCGAGACGATATCGCAATATTTCCCCGCCGCCTCCCAGCAGGGCCGGGGGGCATCGCCGGCGAATCGGCAGCCCAGTATCATATGGTGCGGATCTACCTCCCGGATGGCGGCAGTGGTTATGGCGAAATAGGTATCGGCCACCAGCGTCAGATAACGTTGTTTGTCCTTCGCCAGCTTGGGATTGTCAAGGGGAGCATCGATGCGGTCAGCCCGCAAAATCGCCTCGAAATCAGCAAAGCTTGTGTTCCAGGCGGCGTTGAGCTGCTCAATGGCTGGATACTTCTCCTGCAACATCCGCACCAGGGCGATTTTGGCGGTGTGGTCGGGGCCTTTTTTCATGGCCTCATCAAAAACCCCGCCGGGGGAATAGACCTTGCCGTACCATTCCAGCTCATTATCGATGAAAATGCCAAAGACCCAGGGGTCCTCCACATGCTCAGCCAGTATCTGGCGGGCACGAATCTTGCAAAAAGCGGTAAAGCGGGGATCGAAGACATTGGGAACACCCGTCCAGTGTACCTTGGGAACAATATCGCTGATAGAGGAAAATTCGCTGCCCACTCCCAGCCATAGGGTGTGGGCCAGGCCGCGGTGGCGAAGCTGCTCACTATGACCGGCGGCTACCAGATTGAAGCCCCAGGAACTAAGTCGTTGTACGGTTTCCTCCGCCCAGACTTCACGGGAAGGATATTTTTCTTCGTTCTTTCGGCCGTGAGGATTGTAACCCAGCTTTTCGCACCAATGGCCGGCAAAATTACAGTGATCCGTGCCGATGGCGTAAAAGCCCTCACCGTTGGGTGCCAGACACCACCATTTGTCATCCACTTTTTCTACACGAAAGAAGCCGGAATCGCTTCCAGTTATACCATCCCAGGTTTTGACCGAAAAGGCGGGAACCTGCGGTTTGGGTGCCAGTGGCGCCGGCTGGGACCCCGCCGCGGCTACATCATCAAAAACCACCCGGCATTGGCTGACGTGCAGGGCCGGCACACCTGATGTCACCGCGGCCTTGTTAAAGGCATAGCCGCAGCGGGCCAGAACCTTGCCTGCCGTATCCTGCAGCACCCCCTCGATGCCGGTATCCATCATCACCAGCCGCAGGCGATAGGGCTGGTTATATTGCCAGTTAAAATCCATATGCTCAGAAAAGGTCTGGGTGAGATTTTCCTGGGCTAGCCAGCGGCCCTGCCGCTTTTCGGATAATTCCAAAAAATGCCGTTTGTTCTGGGCGGCCGGTGATTCCACCAGGGCCAGGTGCCAGAAATTATTACCGTCCGAATAGATACTGATCCCTCCCACCCGCCAGCCGTCATTTGGGCCAGCCTCCAGCATAACCAGGGTAGCCTCCATCTCCACCTGCAGGCAGGGGGGAATCCCATCGGCAATACTAAACGAATCCAGCCGGCCTTCGAAACGGTAGCCGCCCTCCTTCACCTCCAGGTCAATGGCACCCGGCTGCCAGCGCGGCTCCCCCAGGGAACCTTCCCCATAGGAGGAAAAATCATCCATCCAGTGATAGGCCTCCTCTGCGCAACATAGCGGCCCCGCCGTCCAAAAAAACATAAGACAACCGAAAAACATCATTTTCCAGAGTTGGTTACCAGCAGGTACTAACATATAAACGCTTCCTTTCTCGAAGCCATGGTATCGGAAAAACCAGGAAACGCCAGCAGATAATGGCCATAATGGGAATAACTATTGGCCCGCGCCAACTCAAAGGGCTGCTCAAATGCCTATGGGAAATTCCTGTGGACACAGGGACGAGTCAATGATAAGATAGTATAGAAAGAATACCGCCGATAGGGGGGCAGCAGGTATGATATAAATATGTCCCTATATAGGTTGCCAAATGCCGGAATATATAACCAACCAGC
>JAKJEP010000412.1 GCA_022705365.1 Planctomycetota bacterium
GGAGGACCCCCAGGCCCTCCATAGCAAGCAAAATGCCTTCGGCTATACCGACGAAGAATTAAAGATGATTATCAGCCCTATGGCCAGCCGGGGCCAGGAAGCGATCGGCTCGATGGGCAACGACGCCGCCCTGGCGGTCCTCTCGAATCAGCCGCAGTTGCTCTTTCATTATTTCAAGCAGCTTTTTGCCCAGGTTACCAATCCCCCCATCGATCCGCTCCGCGAAGAATTAGTCATGTCCCTGATGAGTTACGTCGGGCGGTCCAAAAATCTGCTGGACGAGACCCCCCAGCATTGCCGGATGCTCAAACTGAGCCATCCCATATTGACGCCCGAAGATATGCTCTGTCTGCGCAAGACCAGCCATCCCGAAGTGGTCATCCGGGAAATCGATATCCTCTTCCCCGTCGGCGGCGACGGCCGGGCGCTGGAACTGGCCCTCGAAAAGATATTCACCAAAGCCGAGCAGTATATCGCCGACGGGGCCACGCTCCTGGTGCTCACCGACCGCAACATGAACGAACAAAACGCCCCGATTCCGGCCCTGCTGGCCTCCTCCGGCCTCCACCATCATCTGATTCGCAAGGGACTGCGGACCCTGACCGGGATTATCCTGGAAACCGGCGAGGCCCGCGAGGTCATCCATTTCGCCCAGCTCATCGGCTATGGCACCAGCGCCATCTGTCCCCATGTCGCCTTTTCCACCATCCGCGAACTGGCGGAGGAGGGCCTCCTGGAAGGGGACATCGCCCCGGAAATTGCCATGGATAACTACATCACCGCCGTAAAAAAAGGCCTGCTCAAGACCTTCAGCCGCATGGGCATCTCCACCATTCGCAGCTTTTTCGGCGCCCAGATTTTTGAGGCCGTCGGGTTGAGCCGCGCCCTGGTCGATAAATATTTCGCCGGCACCGCCTCCCGCATCGAAGGCATCGGCCTGGACCAGATCGCCCTGGATACCCAGCGCCGCTACCAGCGGGCCTTGCCCCGCCGCGGCCGCCGCGAGGAACTGCTGCTGCCCGGCGGCGATTACCATGTCCGCAAAAACGGGGATAAGCATCTCTGGACCTCCGAGTCCATTTCCAAACTTCAGCAGGCCGCCCGGCAGGGCGATTATAAGATATTCAAGGAATACACCCGGCTGATTGACGATCAGTCGAAAGCGCATGCCACCCTCCGCAGCCTCCTGCAGTTCAAGAAAGGCAGCCCGGTCCCCATCGGCGAAGTGGAACCGGTCGAGGCCATTACCACCCGTTTTGTGACGGCGGCCATGTCCTTCGGCTCGATTAACAAAGAGGCCCATGAGGCCATTGCCATCGCCATGAATCGCATCGGCGGCCGCAGCAATTCCGGCGAAGGCGGCGAGGACCCCGCCCGCTATATCCCGCTGCCCAATGGGGACAGTCTCAGGTCCCGCATTAAGCAGGTCGCCTCCGGCCGCTTCGGGGTTACGCTGGAATACCTCATGAACGCCGACGAACTGCAAATCAAAATCGCCCAGGGCGCCAAGCCGGGTGAAGGCGGCCAGCTTCCCGGCCACAAAGTCAGCAAAGATATCGCCCGCGTGCGACATACCACCCCCGGCGTCACCCTGATTTCCCCGCCGCCGCATCACGATATTTATTCCATCGAAGACCTGGCCCAGTTGATTTACGATTTGAAAAACGCCAATCCCCAGGCCCGCGTCTCCGTCAAGCTCGTCTCCGCCGTCGGGGTCGGCACCATCGCCGCCGGCGTGGCCAAGGCCAAGGCCGATATGGTCCTGATTTCCGGCTATGACGGCGGCACCGGCGCTTCCCCGCTGACCTCGATCAAACATTGCGGTTTGCCCTGGGAGTTGGGCCTGGCCGAAACCCAGCAGACCCTGGTCCGCAACCATCTGCGCGACCGGATTCGCGTCCAGACCGACGGCCAGCTCAAGACCGGCCGCGACCTGGCCGTCGCCGCCCTCATGGGCGCGGAGGAATTCGGGTTCGGCACCACCGTGCTGGTAACGCTGGGCTGCGTCATGATGCGCAAGTGCCACCTCAATACCTGTCCCGCGGGCATCGCCACCCAGGATGAAAAACTCCGCTGCCTGTTTGCCGGCAAGCCCGAATATGTAGTGAATTTCTTCCGCTTTATGGCCCAGGAATTGCGGGAATACATGGCCGAGTTGGGCTTCCGGACCGTCGATGAAATGGTCGGCCATGTGGAAATGCTGGAGCCTCAGACCGCTATCGAGCACTACAAGGCCAAGGGGCTGGATTTCAGCGCCATCCTCACCCGGCCGGCCGCCGATAGCCGCCCGGTTCGCTGTGTGGCCCGGCAAAATCACGAATTGGATCAAATTCTCGATCAGGAGTTGATCCGCAAGGCCCAGCCGGCCTTACAACAGGGCCAGCCGGTCATGATGGAACTGCCGATTCGCAATGTCAACCGGACCACCGGCACGCGGCTGAGCCATGAAGTCGTGAAGCATCACGGCCCCCAAGGCCTGCCCGAAGACACCATAACCATCAAACTGAAAGGGTCCGCCGGTCAGAGTCTGGGGGCCTTTCTAGCTCCCGGGATTACCATCGAAGTCGAAGGCGACTGCAACGATTATTTCGGCAAGGGGCTTTCCGGCGGTAAGCTCATCCTGAAACCGCCGGCCGGCGCTGGTTTTGTCCCGGAAGAAAATATCATCGTCGGCAATACCGTCTTGTACGGGGCCACCGACGGCCAGGTGTATATCCACGGCATTGCCGGGGAGCGGTTTGCCGTTCGCAACAGCGGTGCCGTCGCGGTCCTGGAAGGGGTGGGGGATCACGGCTGCGAGTATATGACCGGCGGCGTGGTGGTGGTGCTGGGGGCCACCGGCAACAATTTCGCCGCCGGCATGAGCGGGGGGGTGGCCTATGTGTACGATGAGTCCGAACTGTTCGACAATCATTGCAATCTGGACATGGTCGATGTGGAGTACGTCTGGCGCGACGAGGATAAACAGCAGCTTCGCTCCCTCATCGAAAACTATTTCCGCTATACGCATAGCAAAAAAGCGGAGATGATTTTATCCAACTGGGAGGCACGCCTGCCCTTGTTTGTAAAAGTCATGCCCTTGGAATATCGCAAAGTGCTGGAGCGAATGAAGCTGCAAGAACATCGGGACAATGAAACGGTTTCCGCCACGGAGGA
>JAKJEP010000413.1:0-235 GCA_022705365.1 Planctomycetota bacterium
AAAAGATACTGGACGTAATCGGAATCATGGATGTGCAGATCCAGGGCCGCCCCGCCGCTTTTTTTGCCGTCCATGAGCCAGTTGTCCCAGGACCAGACGGGCGTTAAACTCAGACGCTGGAAGGTGGCGGCTTTGACGGGGCCGTACTGGCCGGAGTCGATGATTTCTTTGGTTTTGACATATTCGGGCCAGAAGCGGATACAATGGCCGATCTGGAGGGTTTTTCCGGTGCCCT
>JAKJEP010000413.1:326-3151 GCA_022705365.1 Planctomycetota bacterium
GTCAAGCGGTTTATCGGCTCCGGCGATATTGCCGGCCGTGCCGGTGGTGTCCTTGAATTTTTTTTCGTCGATATCGCAAACCGCCGCCAGCTTCACATCCGCACTTTTGCGGTAGCAGCCGAAGTGCATCTTGCCCATAAATCCCAAACCGATAATTCCTACTCGCAACATAAGAAATGCTCCTTTCTTTTTCCAGCGATTATTTTCTTTTCAATACATCGATATAATCCTGAACCGTGACACCGTATTTACGCAAAAAATCCTGATCCAAAACCTCGCGCGGGTCTCCGCCTTTGGCATTGCCTTCCTTGTAAATCCAGAATCCCCGGACCGTATTTTCCGAAACGCTCACTTGTTCGGCAAGATACTTGGGCAGGTAATTCACTTTGCCGGTGCGGGTATTCCATGGATGAAAACCGGGCAGGACGCGGGTAGCAAAAGGGAACGCTTCATGCACGCGGGGAACGAATTCGGGCAGATTGACGAACCAAAAGGTCAGATGATCCAAGATTTCAGGATCTGATATTTCGCGATTCCCGGCTCCGTAGGTTTTTTCGGTAGCGATCCAAATTTCCAATTCCGCATCATGAAGGCCTTTCAGGAACCAATAATGCCCATCCTGGCAGCCGGGGACTCCCACATACATTCTGGCTTCATAGAGGGAAATAATGACGGGATTCCATACCGAACGAATGGTTTTCCCGATTTCTAAGCCCCGCTGGTAATACATGCCGTTGTATCCAAAATGTTCCACAAAAGTCCAGACACACACATGATCCGCTACGGTTTTGTATTTCTCCTGCACCGCTGGGGGTACGCCGTCATAATCTTCACAGTCGAAGACCAGTCCCCGAAAGCCAAGGTCACGGGCCTGGGCATAAACCTGTTTGATCTGCCGAAAAGTGGTTTTCCAGCGCAGCTCATCCAGGAGGTCTTCCGGGCTGTTGACCAATGCCCCCATGAATTCGTGTTCGCCCAGCCAATAACGAATTCCCCTTTTTTGGAATTCGTCGAATAGGCCCGACTCCTGCCACAAGGAAAATCCAGAATTGGTATTGCTTTGAAAAAAAGCGGTTTGAACATAATCGAGCCAAAGATCGGTGATGTGCAGGTCGTTCTGGAAATAATCCAGTTTTTCGATATAGTCCCTTTTCAGGTCCCCAATGGCCCAGCACATAAGATGCCGTTCCGGACGGTTTGGCGAACCGAGAATGCGGACCTCACCGATGGTCCCTTCCACACCGCAATGGAATCCCAGGCGAACGTATTGACCCACGGATGGTTCAAGGAGGACCGTTTCGGTATCACCGGCCCGCCAAACCGGTAAGTTGATCCCCCTACCCAGCAGTTCACGAAAGTGCTGCGGATCGGGACCAACTGCAAAAGAAGTAAGCTGAAACATAGGAACCGGTTTGCCGTTTATAATTTCGAGGGTTTCTATAACGGCTCCCTGGCCCAAATCGATCGTAATCAAGGCTTGAGCATTCTGCCCTTTTAAAGAAAACACGGTATCCAGATTGTTATCCATGATGAATTCTGCATTGTTTTCGCTGCCGTTGGTAACACGGCAATCGATTATCCGGGTGTTAGGATTCTGAAGCAGGTTTTGCGTGGGATCTGCTGCGAAACTCTCCGCCAGCAGTATCATAGATAAAAGAAAGATAATCGCACCAAATACGGATCTATTTATACAAGGTTGCGGATTCATAAACTGCTCCATATCATTCTGACACCATTAAAAGCCAGCCTTTGCCGGGATTGACGGGAATGGCCTGGGAGAGTTCGAAATCCCTTATCGGCTGAAAGCCCGCTATTTCCGGGGCATGAATGGTGGTTTTTTCCGGGAATGGAAGTTGGTTTTGGTCGAAGAACAGATGGCATTCGACGTCCTGCGGCGCCCAGCTAGCAATGGCGATCAGGGCTTTATGGCCTTTCTGGTAAGCGGTGGCCAAGACCTGCGGGTGATCGGTTTTAACCGGGCAGCGGGAATCCCAGTAGCCGAACATTTCGCTTCCCTGTATGCCGAACTCATCCCAGACCTTCCAAAGCGGGCGGTTATCGCCGGAATAAAGCTGCCGGGTAGTCATGCCATAGAGCATCCCCCGCCAGGGATTGCCGCCGTCCTGCAGCATCTCCCCGGTTAAGCCGAAGGGAATGCCGGATATTTCCGTCAGCCAGTATTCCGGGGAGGTATTCTGATAATCAAAGCCCTCTCCAAACCACAGGCTGTCCAGGTAGGGGAATATTTCCATATATATATTGGCACAACTGGCAAACTTGGCCATATTATTATAGTGGTTCCAGGAGTGGAAATCGATGAGCCGCTCCTGGCCGTCGGCATCCAGAATTCGGCGAGCCCGCTGGAGGCTGACCCGGTCCAGGGCGGTATCGTCAATATAAATGCCGTCGATGCCGGCTTTTTGAATGAGCCATTGCAGGCCCTCCAGATAGAAATTGTTCCAGCGGGTATCCGGGGTGGTTATAACCGCCAGGTCGAGCGGATTGAAAGGAGCACCCAACTGGGCAAGCCAGGCGGGGATATAATTCTTTCGTAAATGGTCCCGGAGCCAGGGGTGAGCGCCGCCGGGATGAATGGCGGTTTGAGTATCGTTACCCGGGCCGGGAAAGATAATTTCACCATTCATGCTATAAAAGGCAAACAGCTCGGGCATGTTGCTGGTAATTTCACGGGTGGTGTAATAGATTTTCAGGCGGATGTTGTTTTGATGGGCTTTCTTGGCGCATTCGATCAAACCGGAAAAGGAGGTATCATTGTAGGGGTAATTGATGTAGGGATTGTAATCGGAAGCGTGATGCATATTCAG
>JAKJEP010000414.1 GCA_022705365.1 Planctomycetota bacterium
CGTCGGGGATCTGGGGCAGGATCTGGTTCACAAAGTCAAGGCCGCCTCCCGGGCCAAAATAAGGCAAATCAAATCGGCCCCGGAGAAGGAAGAAAAACCGGCCCGGCTCAGCCTGACCAAAACCACCGATAAAATATTTGCGATCGGGGCTTCCACCGGAGGGGTGGAGGCTCTTACGCAGGTTTTAACGGCCCTGCCGGCCAATGTCCCGGGAACCGTGATTGTCCAGCACATGCCGGTCAAATTTACCGCTTCCTTTGCCCAGCGGCTCAATACCCTCTGTGCCATGGAAGTCAAGGAAGCCCAGGAGGGCGATTCGGTCATCACCGGCCGGGTCTTGCTCGCCCCCGGCGGCTTCCACATGCTCCTGCGCCGTTCCGGCGCCCGCTATTACGTAACCATCAAAGACGGACCCCAGGTCCATCATCAAAGGCCCAGCGTCGAAGTCCTCTTTCATTCCGTGGCCCAGTATGCCGGCGCCAATGCCATCGGTGCCATCCTGACCGGCATGGGCGCCGATGGAGCCAAAGGCCTCCTGGAGATGCGCCAGAATGGAGCACATACCATCGCCCAGGACGAAGCGAGCTGCATCGTCTTCGGCATGCCCAAAGAAGCCATTGCCCTCAATGCCGCGGAAAAAATCATGTCACTCCGCGATATTCCCCAGGCGATGCTGAATTACGCAATGATCGAGTAAAAAAGAGTGCCGGTTAGGATAGGACCATCACTCCCTGATCATCTTATAAACCAAAACCGCCGAATCGCGTTTCTCTTTCAATTCAATTGCCAGCCCTGCCAGTTCTTCTCCCGGTATTCTGGTAAAGCTCGGCGGCTCGGAACGGATCGTCAATTTGACTTCATACCGCTTTTCCCGGTTTATCTTCCTCAGGTTCGCCTGTAAAGTCATAATATTGCTTTCCGGCTTTCGCACGAATACTGCAACGCCCGCGTTATTATCCCGGTCGTGGAACTGCCAGGCCGTCCAGCTATCCTTGCCCGGGTTGTACGGGATCAGCGGGTAATAATCGCCATAAAAATAATCCCGGATTTCCTGGTACTCCCGCACCTGGGGAATAAAACCATCGACTACCATCTTGCCGTCCCAGTTCGCCAGCGTCATCCCCGCCCCCATCGCGCCCCGGAACAGGTCCTGGTCCGATACCCCCAGCGAGGTCTGCTGCAAGGGAACCCAATACGACAGGCCAAACATGTGGCTTTGCAGGTCGCATAAATCCTTCACCTCAAACGGATAATCCGTCCGCCATAAAACCGCGCTCCGCGAAATCATCTCCAGATCGATTCTCCGGCCGCCGCTGGCACAATTGTCAATCTTCAGGCCTGGCACCCGCTTCTTCAGCTCATCCCAGAAGGTATAAAGGCCTTCAATATGTTTCATCTCCGTGATGCCGGTTCGGTCCGGCTGATCCGCCGCCTGCCAGGCCCAGGCCGGGTCCATATTGAAATCCTGCCGGTACCAGGTCGCCCCCGTCTCGATCATCTGCCCGGCAACCATATCAATAATCCCCTGCAGCGCCTCCGGATTCCCCAGATTCACCAGCCCGCCGCCCAGCAGCCAGTCCGGATGCTTCTGGGCCAGTTCACTCCCGCCGTTGGCGATCTCCGGCTGGAACCAGATCAGCAGTTCCTTGTTATGCTGCTTCAAAAAATCAGACAGCGGTTTCATGCCTTCCGGAAACAGCCCCTTGTTCGGCCACCAGTTGCCGCTCTGCGTTCCCCACACCCCGTCAAAAACCGTGGAATTCTCCTTCACCTGGGCACTTCCATACCACCCCGCATCAATCCAGAACACCTCATATTCAAACCCTTTATCGATGGCTTCCTGCGCTCTTCGGATTTGCTCCTGGCACGACACCTCCCCCCAATTCAAATAACAAACCGGCATTTTTAGATGGGTCTGATCCTCGTTCTTCGGGGAATAATGCCTCAGCAGAAATCTTCGCCAGGTATTGTACGACTCTTCCAGCTCCCCCTGCCATTCCATCAAAAGAATCCGGGGCGTCCGGACTTTTTCCTGCGGATACAGCAAAAACCGCGTCTTCTTCATTCCCCCGGCCAGCTTGACCGCATTGCCGCTTCGGCCGATGTCCATTTGCCAGTCACCCGTCCAGCCCAGCGCCCCGATTACTCCATACGAATCGGTCTGCATATTGAAAAACGGCAGGTACGCATCGGACGACCGGCCCCGGCTGGACTGAAATTGCACGTTCCCAATCGAATTCATCGTGGAAAACACCTTGCGTAACGGCGCATAGCTTTCCGGCGAAAATTCGTCCCCCTTGGCATAATGCAGCGTATAGGTATGAAAAGCCGCCGCCGGCAGTTGAACCTGTAATGGAAAAACATCTTCGATAATGGCCGTATTCTGATCCCCCTCATTGCTGAAATACAGCACCCATTCCACGGCAGGTAACTGGCTGAATTGTTTCACCTCCGCCGTCACCCGCAGCCCGCTCTCCGGGTCTGCATACCGATGCTGATAAGCCGTAAACTCATCACCCGCCTGCTGCGTTACCGTATGCTCCCATTTGCCGGACAGGGCCGAAAAAGGCACGGTATGATACGTAAAGGAAAACGGTACCTTATCTGCTTCCCATTGCATTCCTCCCAGCATCCGGGCCGCGTTGCCCTCCTCTGCACCTGCCGCACTGCCGAAAGCAACTACCGATACCAACGCCACAATCCAATTCAACCCCCGGTCTTTTACTGCCTTCTTCATCTTGTATTCTTTCTAATAGTGTAATGATACTGCCAATTCCAATAACAGAGACAATAACTGCCTCTCTTGCTAGTTTTCTGCTTGATACTCAGGGCATCCGTTCACAAAGCTCATCCTCAACCAGCATATCCACTTGGGGGTTGATCAGCAAAAAATAGGTCTGCTGACAGCCGGGATCGGCATATTCGGTGAGGGTCAACTGCATGTCAGCAGGGGCTGATGGCCAATAATTGTTCGGATTCCAGAATTTCGCCCGGCAGGTAAGCCCCTGCGGACGGATGGAGCTGTCCGGCTCCCCCAATTGCAGAGACGCCGGGTCAATCGCCATGCGTCTCATAAAATCAGGGGGGAAATTTTCCTGGCGGTCCGGATTCAGACAGAACAGTTGCGGCCCGCGCATCACCGCCA
>JAKJEP010000415.1 GCA_022705365.1 Planctomycetota bacterium
AATGCGATGGATGCCGGTATAATCCAGCAGCAAAACGTAGTAGTGAGAAAATTATGAGCGACATACCTCCCATATCCCAACTAAAAGGCAGACCGCTGGGCCGGGTTCTGATCAAGATGGGCAAGCTGACCCGTGATAAGGTGCAGCAGGCCCTGGCCTTGCAGAAGGAGTCCAAGACTGCAGTGCCGCTGGGGCAGGTGTTAATCAATCTGGGATTTATTACCGAAAAGGATTTGAATCTGGCCCAGGCGTTCCAGTTGGGAATGCCGTATATCAATATCAGCGGGATTGACATACCCGATACTGTCATCAGCCAGATCACGGCCCAAATTGCCATGACCTACAAAATTCTGCCGGTGGATTTTGATTCGCAAACGAAGAAACTGACGATTGCCATCGCCTCGGCGGACAATTTCCGGGCCACGGATGACCTGCGGACCCTGCTGGGCTACAACGTGGAGGCGATGATTACCGATGCGGACAGTCTGGAAAAAGGGCTGGCCCGTTATTACAGCGGCCAGACGGAAAGCATCAATGAGCTGATCGGGGAACTGACCGACGATGAGTATCTGGCGGAATTTGCCGGGCGGGGCGAAAGCATCGACCTGAGCGAGCTGCGGAACCTGGCCGATTCCAATCCGGTTAAGAAGCTGCTGAATCTGGTTTTGCTGCAGGCGATTCGCGACAAGGCCTCGGACATTCATTTTGAGCCTTTTGAGAAGGAATTCAAGATGCGGTACCGGGTGGACGGCGTGCTGTATGAAATGGTACCGCCGCCGCACCATATCGCGGTGGCCATCAGCTCCCGTATCAAGGTTATGGCCAACCTGGATATCGCCGAGCGGCGTCTGCCGCAGGACGGCCGTATTCCGCTGGTGGTGCAGAACCACCCGGTGGATCTGCGTGTATCGGTGCTGCCCACCATTTTTGGGGAAAGCGTCGTGCTGCGTGTTCTGGACCGGACGCAGGTTCAGCTCGATATCGACCGGCTGGGGATGCGCAGCGACGAACAGGAAACCTTCCGGAAGCTCATCAACCGGCCCAACGGCATTGTAATTGTTACCGGCCCGACCGGTTCGGGCAAAACGACGACCCTGTATTCGGCCCTGAACGAGCTGAACTCCATCGAGAGCAAATTGATTACCACCGAAGACCCGGTGGAATACGATATTGACGGGATTATCCAGTGCCAGATCCGGCCGGATGTGGGACTGACCTTTGCCCGCTGCCTGCGCAGTATTTTGCGTCAGGACCCGGATATTGTGCTGGTCGGGGAAATTCGCGACCTGGAAACGGCCAAGATCGCGGTAGAGGCCTCGCTGACGGGCCACCTGGTGTTCACGACGCTGCACACCAACGACGCCCCCTCTTCGATCGCCCGTCTGGTGGATCTGGGGATGGAGCCGTTTCTGGTGACGGCCACCATCGAAGGGATCGTGGGGCAGCGGCTGGTGCGGAAGATCTGCGAAAACTGCAAAACGGAATTTCAGCCGACCGAAGAAATGCTGCTGGAACTGGAATTGACGCCGGCGAAAATCGCCGGCAAGCAGTTCTTTTACGGCAAAGGCTGCGATTACTGCAACAATACCGGCTATCGCGGGCGAATGGCGATCTTTGAAATTATGGTTCTGGACGACGAAATCCGGGAGAGCATCATGAATCACGAATCGACGAATATCCTGCGGGAGAAGTCGCTGCGGAAAGGGATGCGTTCGCTGCGGGATTCGGGGATTCTGGCGATCTTTGACGGTTCGACGACCATTGATGAAGTGGTGAAAGAGACGATTGTGGAAGAAGGGTAAGGTGTACCATGCCGACTTTTCAATATGAAGCGATGAATGCCCAGGGACAGGAAGTAAAGGACGAAGTGGAAGCCCTAAGCACGGAAGAAGCGATCAGCAAGATCCGGAATATGGGGTATTTCCCGACCCGGATTCGGGAGAAAGGGGCCCGCCGGACGGGGAAGGAGACGGCCAAAAAGGCGGCCGCTCCCAAGCAGCGGCGCGGCACGCGGGGCAAGGTCAAGCTCAAACAACTGACCCAGTTCACCCGCCAGCTCAGCACGCTGCAGGATGCGGGGCTGCCGATCCTGCGTTCGCTGCGGATTTTGGAGCAGCAGCAGAAGCCCGGCACGCTGAAGGCGGTGTGCGGGGCAGTGGCCGACGGCGTCGAGGGCGGCTCGACCCTGTCCGAGGCGATGGCCAAGTTTCCCAAGGCCTTCGACAATCTTTATACGAACATGGTGGCCGCCGGCGAGGCGGGCGGTGTGCTGGACCTGATTCTAAACCGGCTGGCCGATTTCATGGAAAAGGCCCAGAAGCTCAAACGGAAAGTCATCGGGGCGATGATTTACCCGATCTGCGTACTCTTTATCGCCTTTGCGATCGTGATGGGGATTATGTATTTCGTGATTCCCAAGTTCCAAAAGATCTTCGCCGATTTCGAAACCGATTTGCCGGCCCCCACCAAGATCCTGCTGGCGGTATCGAAATGGATCAGCGAACAATGGGGCTGGGCGGTGCTGCTGGGGATTCCGGTTGCCCTGGTCTTCCTGCTCCGCTTGATCCGCATGAGCGAGACGGGGCGTTTTGTACTGGATACGGTTTCTTTGAAGATCCCGGTGCTGGGGCAGATTCTGTCCAAGACCTCGATTGCCCGCTTCACCCGGACGCTAGGGACCCTGATCTCGGCGGGCGTGCCGATTCTGGATGCCCTGAACATTACCAAGGAGACGACCGGCAACGAAATATACCGGCGGGCAATTGCCAATGTGCACGACAGCATCCGCAAGGGCGAAACCTTTGCCGACCCGCTGCGCAAGGCCCGGGTGTGCGACAGCCTGGTGACGAACATGATCGACGTGGGCGAGGAAACGGGCGAACTTGATAAGATGCTCACCAAGGTGGCGGACAACTACGACGATGAAGTGGACGTGCTGGTCGGCTCGCTGATCTCGCTGATGGAACCGGTCATGGTGATTTTCCTGGGGGTGATCTGCGGCTCGATCGTAGTGGCGCTGTTTTTACCGATGGTTTCTCTGATACAGGGTGTATCAGGCGGAAAATAAAAGAGTCTTTAGCAAAGGATGGGATGAAAATGAAAAGAATGGCTGTGAAACAGATATGTTGGGTGCTGGCGGGG
>JAKJEP010000416.1 GCA_022705365.1 Planctomycetota bacterium
GAGGGCAATCCGTTTGTGATGATTGCGGTGGACGGGGTGGGTTTCGAGGACGGGCTGAATATGAACACCATGGAGTACCCGGGCAAGCCGGAGATAGGGAAAGATTTTGCGGAACTACCGCCGCGGGAAGGGCGATTTGCGGATTGCTGGTGGAGTCCGCCGGTGGGGTGGATGGGAGTGGAGCAGGAAGGAGTCTGGCGGTTTAACTTTTTCCGGGCGAATGTGATACGGGGTTTTGGTTCGGAGAATTACGGCCGGCGGTTTGAGAATCTGGTGCAGCGGCGGCTGATCGACTGGGGCTTCAACAGCCGGGGTAAATGGACCGGCAAGGATGGCAGCGACCGACCCCTGCCGTTTATTCAGGTGGCGGGGCTGGAGATCGAGAAGGGGATCGATTTTACCAGCTATAACGGGTTGGCGGACCCGTGGGACCCGTATTATCCGACGGCGGTGGAGAACCGGGTCAAGCAATTGGCCCGGGATTATGGCAGCGATCCCTATTTCATCGGCTTTACCATTGGGAATGAGGAATGGTGGGATGGCGAGGTGACGACGGCGGTGCTGGAGTCGCGGCCGGCCAAACCGGCGAAAAAAGAATTTGTCCGGCAACTGCAAAGCCAATATAAGGATATTCAGGCGTTGAATCAGAAATGCCAGGCGGGGTGGGTGTCGTTTGATGAGGTTCTGGAGACAGATTTAACCGATTATAAGGACAGCCTCAAAGACGAGATTACCCGTTTTATTGAGCTTTCCAGCGGGCAGTTTTACCGGGTGTGGCGGGAAGCGGTGGATACGCATGATCCGGGGCGGCTGATTCTGGGTTCGAGTTTTGTACTCTGGTGGAAGTGCTGCCCGGAGTGGGTGCGGGGCAGTATTCCCTATTGTGATGCGATGATGCTGGACGATTATCCGCTGGAGGCGGACGGGATTCTAACCAATTACGTCCAGGCGTTCGCGGTGCCGGCCGATAAGCCGGTGCTGCTGGGGGAGTATAGCTTTACCACGGCTCAGCGAGGTTTCAAACCGTACCGCTGCCAGGTGGCCAGCCAGAAGGAACGGGGACTGCATTATCAGAAATTCAACGAAAAGCTGTTTGCCCATCCGAACTGGGTGGGTTCGATGTGGTTTTTGTACCGCGACCAGGTGCTGCTGGGCCGCAATCCGGACAATACCGGCGAAAGCCATAATTTCGGGCTGGTTGATATTTGCAATATACCCTATTACGAAATGGTGAATATTATGAAAGCAACGAATAAGAAGCTGTATTCGATTCATGCGGGGGAATGAGAGTATTCTGTAACACCATATAAAAACTACCACCCCTCTTGAGGTTGAGATAAAAGCCACAAGAGGGGAGGTTTTGTTTTGAGAAATTAAAAAATCCTGGCCGAATTTTATTCCGCCGCCGTGGCGGCAGGGGGTGTATAGACCCGCTGGCCCAGTTCCCGATCGAGCAGGAAGAGGCCCTGCGGGGTGGCGCCAGCCAGCTTGATCTGCTGAAGGATATCCTTGGCGGTGGCCTCCTCTTCAATCTGTTCGGTGACAAACCACTGCATGAAGATATTGGTGGCATGATCTTTTTCCGTTACCGCCAGGTCCATGATATTATTGATCATGGCGGTTACCTTGCGTTCATGCTCGAGGGTCGTCTTGAAAACGTTTTCGGCGGACTGAAATTCATGGGGCGGCTGGTCGATGGCCAGCAGCTTGACTTCCCCGTCCTGGTCCAGGAGATAGTCATACATTTTGAAGGCATGAAACATTTCTTCCTGATACTGGACACGCATCCAGTTGGCGAAACCTTTCAGGTCGATTTTGGTGCAATAGGCGGACATCGACAGGTATAGATAGGCGGAATACATTTCATTTTTGATTTGCTCGTTGATGGCTTCCTGCATTTTTTTACTGATCATGGGAGGTACTCCTTATGCTTTCCACAAACCGTGCAGGTTGCAGTATTCGCGGGCCGTGATCTGGCCGGCGGTGACGTTAAAAACGGCTTCCGGGGCCTGGCCGGGTTTGAGGAACTGGCGGTAGGCCTTACCGTCGGCAATCAGCTCAATCCATTCGATGTAATGTTTTTCTTCCATGGGATGGGCGACACTGCCGACTTTGATTTTGATGCCGGCGGAAGTTTTTTCGATGACGGGGACGTGTTTTTCTTTGGCGGCGTCCACCGTGTTTTCTTTAACAAGTTTCATGGGCTGATTACAACAGACCAGTTCTCCATCTCCGCCGTGCAGCACTTCGACAATATTACCGCACAATTCACACTTATAGATTTCTAATTGTTTAGCCATAGTTTTTCCTTTCTGTGAACTTACTTCAGACAGTTCCCAAATAAACATAAAAATGTTCAATACATAATATACTGGAATGGCTGAAATGTCAAGGAAAGGCAGAAAGAATTTTCGGAAAAATATAACTTCCGGACAAACAATTCATACGGGTAACGAGTAAAGAGTAGAGTACCATACGTTATCCCCTTCTATTATGGGTTGCTTTCCCGCCGAACTTTTCTTTACCGTAAAGCGATCGGTTAGAAAAATAATCGGGAAGGAAAAGAAGGGTATGGCCAGAATTTTCCGCATGGTGATGGAGCTTGTAAATCATTATGAAAGAGATAGTTATACAATAAGCTCTCCCTTGTATTATGGCAGATATTGTACCAGTTCAAATGATTCAAACAGGCCGTAACTGACGGTATGATATTGATTGCCGGGCGGCGGTCCGTGCAGAGGACCGGTTTGAAACATGCCGGGCCAGGCGGAGCCGAGAGGGGGATTGCCATGATGAGGGCCGAGGGTGTTTTTCAGTGTGCCCACGACCTCGACATCGATGGTATTGGTCCCTTTTTGGATCCATTGTGTAACATCGCATTGCCAGGGCTGGGTATGGATATAGCCGGCGGTATGGCCGTTGACTTTTACCCGGGCGACGCTGCCGTACCATTTGGACAGTTGGACGCAAAAGCGGCCGGCCGGCTGGGGGATGTCGAATTGCTGGGAATAGGAGAAGCCGTCCGCGTAAAAGGGATGGCCCTGCTGATTCCAGCCGGACTCGTTCATCTGCAAGGGACGATCCGGCACGACGGTGAAACCGGTTTCCGCAGATTCCAG
>JAKJEP010000417.1 GCA_022705365.1 Planctomycetota bacterium
CTTTTTCACTAATTTTATAACATTTTAACTCTATTACTTTATTTGTCAAGTGTCAATTTTCAGGCAAAAAAAACCTGGGATATTAAAATATCCCAGGTTTAAAAATTTTATTTGTCAGGATTAATCCCATCCACCAAAACCCTGATAACCGCCTTTCAATTGCAGGGTACCATTGGTTGTGCTGCAACGTAAGATATATTCCTCCAGACTCATATCGCCGACATGACCGTCAAAATATACCAGATTGCCGTAACCTCTTCGGTTATCGAAAGTTCCTGAAACATCAACACGAATTTCCCCTGATACCATATGATATCTGCCGATTGAATCCTCTGCGTTACTATTAGTAGCATATGTCGGATTGAACAAAGAGACGCTGTTATCCCAGGAGGCAAAGTCCGATTGATCCTGCTCATATAACATGAAAACGTCATAGGGGGAGGGCTTAACCAGATCCGGATTGGCACGCCACTGTGAATCTTGCGCTCCGGTCATGCCCGGCTCCCCGTTGACCGAATAGCTCCAGAACGGTCCGGCTGGATTGTTGGGATAATTTTCCGGCCAGCCCCAGACATAGGGAGAATGAGGAGGATTGCCGCCACTGATTCTGGGTTTGGGATTCATCTTAGCATTCAGGGTGGGGCAGGCATAATTTTTGACAGCATTGGCATATTCCCAGATATACCCGTATTGAAAACCCATAGTTAAAGAACCTTTTGGACCTGTAGTTTTAGTGATCCAGTCGGCTGCCGGATCGCCCTGGGGGCCCACTTCATCGAATTCAATCCCCCAGCAGGGGATCTTTTCTTCGTGATCTTTGGCGTATTGGAGGGTACCGAAACCGAGGGCCTTGAGGTTGGTTTTGCAGACAACCATGCGGGCAGTATCTCTCATTCGAGCGAGGGCGGGCATGAGGATGGAGACCAGGATCGCGATAATCGCGATGACGACCAGAAGCTCGACGAGCGTAAATCCTTTTGTTCTTTTCGTTTGCATTTTAATTTTTCCTTTCTTTTCTATTGTGTGATGACATCTTAGCACAAGCACATTATTTAGTCAACTATAATTTATTATGTGAAGCCGCTGGGACGGATTGCATGGAGGAAGCAGTGGGGAGAAGTCCGTGGGTGAGGGGGGGAAAGCGTTATTATGCCGGCGGACCTGGTTTACCATCATCGCTTCGTGAGGCCGGGCAGCACCGGGACGGGTCGGGGTGTTAAACAGGGCCGGATCAAGATTTACATCATATTCGATGATATTCCGCTGGCAAAGCTGCCAGGTAAAGTCCTTGAATTTGCGGATTTCGCACTTGCGGATGCGATTTTCGGTGTCAATCCAGAGATAATAGCGGGTATGGGGGGAATAGCAGGGATCGTAGAGGACATAACAGGTGCAGAAATTTCCGTCGATTTCTTCGTCCCCGAGCGGGCTGCGGTCGATATGGCGGCTGAATCTTTCAATGATGGTCAGGAGGAAGTCCATTTTTCCCGGGTTTTGAACGCATTGAAGCTGGAGGGAGTTGCCATCGGGATATTGAAACCAGCGGTTTTGGCCATTATCGACGATTTCACTGACTTTTTTGCCATTTTGCCAGGACTGGGAAACCAGACCCTTCCGGCGGTCATACCAGAGCTTGCACAGGGTTATATCCCGGTCGTCAGAGATGTTTTCCGTTACCTGGTAGAAGCGATCGGAGCTTTCGACGGCCTGCTTGACCTGGCGATAGAACGCCGGCTGGGTGCCGGCATTCAGAAGCAGCCACAAACCGAAAGCCAGGGTGATGCTGGCGGCCAGGACCAGGGCCGGTTTGAGAATATAGGTAAAGGATAGGCTCCTCTTGCCAGGCAGGTCGAGGCGGGAAGATGCACGGCTGCGTATCCGCTGCATGACATCTTCCGCCAGGGAACCCTGACTGATGAGCGTTTGCCCCAGCTCATCGAGTTTTTGAGCTATTTTTTCATTTTCCGGATTCATCGATCCAGTCCTTACAATATACCTTCAGATTTTTATAGGCTCGCGCCAGCAGTTTGGTCACGGCGCCGCGTGAGCTGCCGATTATTTCGGCGATCTCCTCCTCGGAATGGCCGTCAAAATGCCGCAGCATGACCACCAGTTGTTGCTGGCGGGGCAGCTTGCTGACCGCCTGCAGCAGAAGTCTGGTTTCCTCATGGAGTTGCGCCCGGCTGATGGGGGCCGAAACCGCTACCGGTCGGTTCAGACGCACATATTTACTTTTTTCTTTCCGTAAAGTTAAGGCCTGCCGGCGGGCGATCTGGAACAGCCACCAGCGGAAGGTTTCCGGTTTTTTCAGGGCCGCCAGGTTTTCGTAGGCCTTATAGAAGGCGTCCTGGGCGGCGTCCTGGGCTTCATCCCAGTCACCCAAAATCGCGGCGGCTATCGCACGAACCACATACTCGTAACGCCTTATCAACGGAGTAAACGCTTCCGGGTTGCCTTGCAGCACTGCCTGAATTAGCTCTACGTCGGTCAGCAAAAACTTTTGTTCTCCATCCAGGGGAGCGTTTTTTTCACCATATAGACAGCGCTCCTGGCCATTTTTGGACGCGAAAAATTTCAAAATTTTAAAAATTTTTATAAAATCTTATATATCAACAGTTTACATTACCAAAAAAATTGGCATTTTTAGTATAAATTTTTTGGAGGGCCTTTACAAGCCAATTACGGGCGGGAAAATACGCTGGATCATTTGGGTCTTTTTACCAGGTGCCAGGCGCGGCCGTCGGCGGCGATCAGGTCGTCCGCTTCCCGGGGGCCCCAGGACCCGGCGGGGTAGGCGGGCAGTTTTTTGGTTTGGCTGGAACAGCCCTGGAGAATCGGGTCGAGAAAGGCCCAGGCAGTTTCCACTTCGTCGTCGCGGGTGAATAAGGTGGAATCGCCGAGGGCGGCGTCCAGCAGGAGCCGTTCGTAGGCATCGGGCGGTTCCTGGCCGAAGGCCTGGCTGTAGCTGAAGTTCATTTTATAGGGATCGATTTTCATACCGAGGCCCGGCTCCTTGACCTGGAACTGGAGGGAAATCCCCTCGTTGGGCTGGATGCGGATGGTTAGGATGTTGGGGGGCATAGGGCCGAATTTCGGGGTGTTGAAAAGGAC
>JAKJEP010000418.1 GCA_022705365.1 Planctomycetota bacterium
ATAATCCACCACCCCGCCCGTCCACAGCAGACCCGCCTGCAGTTGCCCTTTCGGTTTGGGCGGCAGCTCCTTCACCAGGTCCTGCAAATCATAAAAAATGCTCTTCAACTGGTCCGGCGGCAGCGCCGTAGAGGCCGTCCGATACACCGTATCGATCCGCTCTAGCCGCCGCGGGATAAAATACGCCTCCGGCTTCTCCTGCACCGCCCGGTCCGCCCGCCATTCATACGTCCACGGCGATATCTCCACCGCCTGCCCCGCCATCTGCTCCAACTGGGCCTTCTCCATCACCCCCAGCGCCGCCTGGCCTGCATACAAAACTCCCGCCATACCCAACATCGACAATACTGCCATCCGCACGGTTCGCTTACTCATGGTTTTCCTTTCTGCTTTTTGGGTGTGATCTAATGGACTCTCTCTTTCACAGCATCGTTTGCCATGCCTTTTTACTAATAGACAAAAGAAACTAGCAATACCAAGTCTAGCCTCATTTTGTTGTCATGTCAATTTTTTAATCGTCTCAGCTTCACATGAATAGTAAAGTCATTACGTTTTTAAACTCAGTTATAACTGGCCGTAACCACCGCTTTCCCCGTCAAGCCGCTAACTTCGATAACCTCTTTATCCGGATTAAACTCGTTCCACGGCTGACCGTTGACCGTCACGCTCTTGATCGCGGCCCCCCGCGGATGGCGGAAACGCACCTTCACACTCTTCAGCGGACTGCGGCTGGGGATCTCAATAGTCGCGGTAATCTTGCCGTTGTCCGCATCCGAAACAATCTCATACGCCAGCGTCCCGAAATAGGTCGGGGCATTCCGCACCGAAATCTTCTTCCCCTGCTCCAGCCATACCCGCGGCGTCGCCCGCGCTATCCACAGCGATTGCCCCTCTTCCATCACCAACAGGTTGCGGAAGTTTCCCAGGAACCAACCGGAAGTTCCGTTGTCGGGATTGGGATCGATACAGTCCGTATAGCTATCCGGTTTCCAGTGTTCCCAGAGTTTTCCATTGGCTCCCACCATGGAGACCGACTCGTTCATCCAGAAACGCAGGAAGTTCGGCACGTCGTCTTGCAACAGGTAGATATTGGCATTAAAAGACCACTTCGGCAACTCTCCATAAGTTATCCAGAACCATGCGTCGGCGGTAGGAAGTCCCGCTTTCTTCCGTGCATCTTCTAACTCCCGCACGCCTTTCACTGACGTTCCGCTCTCCTCCATCACATTCAGGGTGTCCACGATGCGGGCATCGTTGGCCTCCAGCACAGAAGATGGCGAGGCCAGCGGCAATGCCCCGAGCATGACATCTAACGGCCAACCTCCACTATATTGGGGCGCGCCCAACTCGGTAATCATCAGGCCTTGTCCATACGCCTTCCAGGGGATATAGCTGCGGTACGTCCCATCGCGCGCCAGCCGTACCGGCGCCAGGGCCACGTCGCGTTCCACGGCTCGTCGAATGTCGGCACGGAAGGCTTCCGCCTCAGCGCGGTACTTCCCTCCGGCGGGTGGATCGAACTCCATCATCACGTCGGCAAAACGGCTCAGGCCCTGGAGGGCAAAAGCGTTGTCGAAGTAGTACCAGTGCCAATCGCAGGCCGGGAGGGCGTAATCGCCCATCATGCAGGGCGGCAGGAGACCGACGACATGGAGATCCTTCCGGTTCGGGATGTCCTGCATGTAAACATTGCGCTCGCGGATGATCCAGTCGGCCGCCGCCTGCAAACGGGCGCGGTTGCGCTGGAACCATTCCTTGTCACCGGTCAGAAAGAAGCGTTCCATCATCGAGAACATGAGCCTTCCCGTCGAGCAGTGCACGCCCTCATGACTGTATCCCATGTCGTGCCGCATGGCCTTCGCCCATTCCAGCGAACCACTGGGATCGGCATAATCCCCGTCCGCCTTCACGCCTGGGGAGGCCAGGAAGTAGTCATAGATCTTGGCTGCCTCGTCATGCAGCCCGACCACCTCCATCGCGTGGGCGACCGGAGCCACTTCAGCGGCGAGATTGCCCCACATGTGCCTGCCCCGCAGCTGATCGGTGGCGGTCCGCCACATATCGACCCAGCGCTGATCCGGGAGTTGGACCTGCATGGCAGGCTCGGGGGTCGGCGGGAAGGGCGGGACCTCCGTCCCGGCCGGACAACGCCACAACCGGACCTCGCGCAGAGCCTCATCCCAAGAGGCCGCTTCGCGATGCTCGCGGACCCGTTGGCGGACGCTCTTGAGGTTCTTCGCCGCCAGTTCTCCGGCATACTGCCGCGCGGTTTGCCCGCTGCCTGCCTTCGTCACAAAAACGCCATGCTGCGGGATCCAGATCGATCCCTTTTCCAGATCGCTGATTCGGAACGTAAAACCATCCGACTTCATCCAGACCGTCACCCGGCTGTCCAGCCCCGGCCGGCTGTCGGGAGCGTACAGCAACGGCAGCACAACACCCCGCCGGCCCTCGCCCGCCGCCTGCGACTGCCACCGGTCCCCGCCCGTTACCTTCGTTCCCTTATCCTCCGCCAGGGCCGCCGCCGCTCCGGTCAGCGCCACATGCGTCTCGATCCGGCCTTCCAGCTCCGACTTCTCGGTCCCCGGCTGGAAACCCCACTCGATCTCCACGTCCATCCGCTGCCACTGCCCCAGGCTCGGCCCGGTAATCCGGATATCCGGCACCGCCGGTTTCTCTCCCGATTGACTCCCCTCACAAAATACCGCCACCATCTCCGTCGCCGCCGGCACCCGCCCGTTATAGGCCGCGTCCATCAGCAATCCCGGCTCGCTCTTATACGTCCACGTCCGCCCGTCCGCCGATACCGCGGGCTTTCCCATAATCTTATCCACCGTCCACCCGAACCAGCCCCACGACGTCGGATACACCCGCACCTCCACCGCTTCCCGCGCGGGAATCTTCCCCGCCTCCGCCGGCCAGTGCAGCTCCACCTGATAGTCCACCAGCCAGCCCGTCCACAGCAGCCCCGCCAGCAGCTCACCCTTCGGCTGGGGCGGCAGCGGACTGAGCAGGTCCGGCTGATTATAATAAATGCTCTTCAGGTCCTCCGGCTTCATTTCGTAATACGCCGTCCGGTACACCCTGTCGATCCGCTCCAG
>JAKJEP010000419.1 GCA_022705365.1 Planctomycetota bacterium
CTTCATGTCCGGTCTTTCCTTGCGGAGCTGCACCAGGGCCTGAACGCCCGCCTTGCTCATCGGCAGCTTCACCACGATCTTCTCCGACTGGTCCGAAAGCCAGCGGGCCTGCCGTACCATTTCCTCTTTATTGTCCAGGCCGATGACCTGCGTGAACAGAAACTCAGGGGCCAGCGGAATCAGCTCCTTAATCCGGCTGACAAAATCCGTTTTCATCTTTCCGTACAGCGACGGATTGGTCGTGACACCGGAAATAATCCCCCATTCCAATACTTCGGCGATCTCTTTCGGATCGGCACTATCCACAAAAATCTTCATGTACACAAACTCCTTATTCTAAAAATGAAATTCACAAATTTCTACGTTAAAATAGTTCCTCCGCCAGCATGCTCAGATACCGCACCAGCCGGTCTTCATACGCCTGATAAAAGGCGGGCGACAGGTCGTAAAACCGATGCCGGTGCAGGAACTGGCCGTCAGGGCCGCGTTTGCCCACAAAGGCAAAACTGTAATGATGGAAAAATAGATCATGGCGCGAGGGGGCCTTCTGCGGATCAAAATCCTTCAGGCATTGCTGGGCAAACGCCGAACCGGCGTCGGCTTCCCGCTGGGCATAGGCCCTGGCGTCCTGCCACCATTCCTTGAATAAATCCGGATGAACTTCGCTCAGCACCTCCGCGTACAGCAGTTGCACCATGGGCGAAATCTTGAAATGATGCTTGCCGCCGGTAGCCTTTTGGATGACCCGCCGGGGACCGGCTGTCAGATCGTCCGCCGAATGAAAATCCAGCATGACGCCGAATTCCTCCGCGATGCCGAACTGCGCCAAAATCCGCTTCTCCAGGCCATCCAGGCCGTCCGGGCAGCGATAGTCCAGCCCCTTTTCCGCCCCGAAATTAGGGGCGATATGCGTTACCGGCAGCCCGCGGCGCTGGATTTCCAGCAAAACAAACAGGACCTCCTCGTTGGTAGTCAGGCAGTCAAAAGCCGGCACCTCCGGCGGATGCTCGTCCATCGCGAATTCCAGATCAAATTTCTGCCCGTCTTTCAGCGAGTTGATATACCGGGCCAACTCCTCCATAATCCGCAGGGAATCCCAGAATTTACCCACCAGCCGGCCCAGCGCCGCCTCATCCGGCTGATACCGGATGCCGGCAATCGTCCGGCCCTGCCGATGATACTGCGCAATCTCCTTTCGCAGGGAGGAATCCGTAATCTTCTGCTCGAAAAAGGCAATCGCTTTCGCCGAGTCCTTTTCCAGCATCGCCTGATACCCCAGAATATCCGCCATATCAATCGTATAAAAGGTATAGTACCGCCCGGAGTCGATGACTCGCTTCGCCCGGTCCAGCCCCTGGGGATCCCGCTTGACCTGAATATGGTCGGCATCCGCGCCATACGGCAGATCCTTGGGATATTTCAAGCCTTCCAGCACCCCATACACCCACAGCCCCTCAAAAGTACTGCCGGTATAACCCGTTTCAATCGTTCCGAAACCGCAGGCATAATTTTTCTCCGGCGCACCGGCCTCCAGCAGTTTGGGCATCAGATTGAGTTCCCGGACGGAATTCTGAATCATATTGGAACTGAATTTCTTCTGGTCCATCGCCTTTAAAATCGCCGGCCAGCAGGAAGTCGTCATACGAACCCCGATCCCCAGCCGCGGGGTACTCCCCAGTGCCAGCGGCCCTTTCTTGGGGGCGACCTTTCTGAAAAACCGGTCCAGATTCTGGGCACTGGCAGCATACGCCCGCAAACAGCCGCTATCCAGCTTCTGCTGATGCAGGGCGGTTCCCAGCACCGATTCGCTCTGCTGGGGAGCCAACTCCACAAAAATCTGCTGCCGATCCGGCATCCCAGCCAGAAACAGCGTCTTCCCGTCTTTGCCAGCCAGCGAACCATCATACGGTGTAAACCCATTCTGGGCCGGCAGTTTACGCCGGTTTTCCGCCGCCTGAGCCAGCGAACCAACATACCCCTGGGGCAGTTGATTCAGACACCGGCAGACGCCAGGGGCATCCCACGTAGCGGTATCAAGAACGGCAGGATTACGGGCAGGATCAAAATCAAGATTTTTAAACTTCATAGCTCATAACCATATTCTTATAAAGGTTTTATACATATTAACAATTCAAAACGCCTGATACTAACATCCATGCTAAATTACGCCATAATGACAATATTAGAAAAAAAAAATATCGCCGTCAACATAATTTGAGACGGGAAAAAGATTATCGCAAGACTCTGGAATGGTCCACAGAAAAACGGTATGCTTATCCGGAATGATTTTTATCATTACATCATTGATTGGTCTGCTGGCCGGTTTTGTCGGCGGCTTGCTGGGGGTGGGCGGCTCTACGATTATCATCCCGGCGCTGATTATCTACCTCAGCTATACCGCCCAGGGCTACACCGGCCAGAGCCAGCATCTCTTGCAGGCGGCCGCCATGATCTGCAACGTCTTTATCGCCGCCCCCTCCATATACGCCCATCGCCGCGCCAACGCCATTATGGCCGATGTCATCGTCTGGCTGATTCCCTCGGCCCTGGCGGGAATTTTTATGGGGGTGGCCGTCAGCAACAGCCGTTATTTCGCCCGCCATAACGGGAAATACCTGGCTACCGGGCTGGCGATTTTTATGGCCTATGTGATCGTCTATAACCTCATCCGGTTTTTTTCCAAAACCAAATTGACGGACGAATATGAAAAAAATCCCCCTCCTTTGCCCCCCTGGAAAATCATCTGTGTAGGGGTTCCCATGGGGCTGACGGCCGGCTTGCTGGGCATCGGGGGCGGGATCCTGTGCGTGCCGGCCCAGCAGCTACTATTGAAACTGCCGCTGCGCCGCGCCATCGCCAATTCAGCCGTCACCATCGTCTTTTCCGCTTTTTTCGGGGCAATCTATAAAAACCTCACCCTGCCCAGCCACGGCCTGGAAGTCAACTCGTCTCTCCGCCTGGCGGCCATGCTGATTCCCACGGCCATCATCGGTTCCTATCTCGGCGGCTGGCTGACTCATATCCTCCCCCGGCAGGTGCTGCGCATCGTATTTATTGTTTTTATGACCGCCGTCTGCTGGCGAACCCTGCGGCATTC
>JAKJEP010000041.1:0-3865 GCA_022705365.1 Planctomycetota bacterium
GGGCTGTGGTATCTTCCGGACCGGCCCTGGAAGGATTGGAGGCGGAAGTCGGGAAAAATGCTCTGCGGGCCGATACGCCGGAAGAATGGCAGTCTCATATTCTCTCTTTACTGGAAAACCACGATCGGAGGTTGGAAATCGGACGGAGTGCACGAGCCTGTGTAGAGGCCAAATACAACTAGCAGAGCCGGATGGCAAATCTGGTAACATTATGCGATTATTTGTATCAACAGTACGAAGAAAAGAATCGGGTAGGGGAACGAACGCGAAGCGGCAAAACGGGGCAGACCGGTGCGCGGGTACCAGCCGCGGCGGGCGGGATGGCTGAGGAATCTGGTAGAACAAGCGGAGCTGTGCAAAGAAGGAAACGGCGGTGGCTGCCCAGCAACGCGAAGGAAATTTGTCTCTGGCTGGTTACGATGTTGTATGTAGCGTTTTTGACGGTGGTAAGCTTATGGCCGGTGGGGGAAGACGGCAGTATGGGCTGGCTGGATATTGTATCTCCGCGGATGCAGAATTTTTTGCATATACCGGCCTATTCCGGATTGATGATTCTGGTAACGCTGGCAATGTGCCCCACGATGCGAAATCGACTGGTGGGTATTACCCTGGCGGCTTTATGCTGTTTTGGTTTCGGGATCTGCATGGAGTATGCCCAGGGACTGGTTCCGGGACGAAGGGTTCATGTTTCCGATATGCTCCGTAACGGATCGGGGATTTTGCTTGTGCTGCCGATCCTGTTTTTCTGGTTATGGCGGCCCGCTGCCCGGCGTGATAAATGACGTAAAAAGCTGGGATGCCTGGTTTTATGATATATTTTACGATAGGAAAGAATCGTAATAGCCGATAATTGATACGATATGGTGGAAGGTCGAACAATAGTATGTTTTGCCAGTGGTTATGAAGCTCCGCCGACCAGCAAGCATCATGTGATGCATCTGCTGGCGGAGCAAAACCGGGTGCTGTGGGTGAATTATCATGGCTCAAGGGCACCCTCAGCCAGCACCTCGGATCTGAAGTATATGGGTAAAAAGCTGGCCCAGGTGTTTGCCGGATTGAAGAATCCGCGGCAAAACTTGTATGTGCTAACCCCGCTGCTGGTACCGCTGCCGGGGAAGGCGTGGGCGGCGCGGCTGAATAAATGGATGCTGGTACGTCAAATCCAACGGGCTTTAAAGGAAATCCATACCGGTCCGCTGCAGATATGGTCTTTCACGCCGGATATTTCCTATTTACTGGACCGTTTTGAGGCGGAAAAGGTGCTATATTATTGCGTGGATGACCATTCTTCGTTCACGGGGTATAATGTCGAACAGGTTTTGCGGGAGGAAAAGGATCTTTGTGAACGGGCGGACCTGGTGGTCACAACTTCCATGGCATTGCAGGAGGCCAAACAAGCTTGGAATTCGCATACCATTCTGGTTCCGCATGGTGTGGATTTTGATCATTTTTATCAGGCGGTATCCCAGCCGCTGCCGGTTCCGGCGGATATGGCGGCGATTCCGCGCCCCCGGCTCGGCTTTTTCGGGCTGCTGCGCGACTGGGTGGATGTGGATTTAATGGCGGAGGTGGCCTGCCGGCGGCCCGACTGGCACGTAGTGGTGCTGGGCGGTTCGACCATCGATCTGAAACCTTATGAGACGATTGCGAATCTGCATTTTCTGGGGCCTAAATCCTATGCAGATTTGCCCGCCTATTGCCGGGCCTTTGATGTGGGCCTGATTCCGTTCAAGATCAATCAGCTTACCTATGCGGTCAATCCGATCAAACTGCGGGAGTATCTGGCCGCCGGCCTGCCGGTGGTTTCCACCCCCCTGCCGGAAGTGAAGCTGTACAGCCATCTGGTAGAGGTGGCAGATACCCCGGAGGCATTTGTCGATGCGATTGGGAGGTTCCTGCAGGAAGAACCCGCCGTAAAACAAAAGCGTATAGAAGCTATGGCCCATGAAAAATGGCCGGATAAACTGTCTATGATTACCCAGGCACTGGAAAAGCAGATCTCTCTATGAGCAGCGCACGAATTATTGTCCGCAATCTTACTGCCAACTGGACTGGTCATGTGGTCAACCTGGTGGTGATGTTCTTTCTATCTCCCTTTGTGGTGCATACGCTGGGAGAAGTGGAATATGGTATCTGGAGTCTGCTGACGCTGTTGACCGGATATATGGGGATACTGGATCTGGGGATCCGGGCCAGCACCGGCCGGCATATCATTTTATATCTGGGCCGCGGAGAGCATGATAAGGTTGATCAGACCATCAGGACTTCCCTTGGGATTTTTTCTGTCATCGGTTTTGGGATTGTGGTGGTGGGGGTGGTGTTGGGCTGGTTATTCCCCCGGTTTTTTTCTTCGGTCCCAGCGGAATATCATACCATGGTAAAGCTGCTGTTGCCGCTGCTGGCGGCCAATGTATGGATCTCCATGGTCCGGGTTTTGTTTTCCAGCGTATTGGCGGCCCATGAACGGTTTGATATCAGTAACGGGCTGGATTTAATTATGCTGGCTCTGCGTACCGTCGGAACAATATGGGCACTGAAATGGGGGATGGGTATTATCGGATTGTCGGTGGTGGTGGTCGCCTCAAACCTGGCTGGTTTGCTGGGGAATCAGTTTCTGGCCCGCCGAATTTACTCTCGGTTACGTGTTTGGCCTTTGCTTTTTTCGAAGGCGCGGCTTTATGAATTATACAGTTACGGGATCTTTGCCTTTATCAGCGCGGTTTCCGCAAAGGTTATCGGCCAAACCGATTTTTTCATTGCCGGTGCGGTTGTTAGTGTGGCGTCTGTAACGGTGTATTCTGTAGGTGCCATGCTGAGTTTTTACACGCATAGTTTTATCGGCCTGATTGGAAATACCTTTTTCCCACCGGTTCAGCGGGCAGTCGCTCGTAATGAAATGGGTTCCGCCCGCTGGCTGTTTTTTCGACAGGTGCGACTCGCGCTGATTTTTGGATTGCCTCTATACGCCGGGTATTGCTTTTTCGCAGAACCCTTTATGAAACTCTGGATGTTTGATCCGGTTAAATTCCCGATGGAATCGGTCCATCAGGCCGCTCTGGTTCTCATTATTCTGGCGGCCTCGAATCTGCCGGCCTTGATGGATATCGGTGCTCAAGGCTTGCTTGCCGCTATGGGTCATGTGCGTCTGACGGCCACTCTGAGCATTGTGGAAGCTATGATGAATTTGGGACTATCGTTATTCTTTGTACTGATTCTGGATTGGAAGTTGGCTGGTATCGCGGCGGGAACCCTGGTATCACGTATTTTAATGCGATTTTTCGTATTGTTGGGATTTACCTTCCAAAAAACAGGAATAAAATGGAAAACATTTGTATGGGAAATCCTCGCCCGGGCGGTAGGGGTCTTTGTGTTCTTTGCCGGATTGTGTCTGTTGATACGGTGGCTGTTTCCGATTACATCCTGGGGATGGTTCTTCCTGCAAATCATATTGGTCCTAACCGTATATTTCCCGGGTGCTTTCTGGATTTTGGTGCCGCAGAGTGATCGTCAGCGTGTCTATGCAAAAGGCAAGGAACTATTTTTGAGGAGATGGCGGTGTAAAAGGCTGGTATAGAGAATGGAACCCTATATGAAAATGACAGGATTATATGAAACACCCGATTAAAATATATCGCCGGAGCAGAAGATGGATTCGATTTTTTATCCCGGCCTTGGTACAAGTATTCAAGTGTATTTTTCAGTCCAATTGTGCATGGACACTATATCCGGAGGCGGAACGAAAGTCTCGATGGCGCATTGCCTGGGACCATCTGTCCTGGTTTTTAAGGTTTCAGGAGGTGAATGAGTTTTACTACCATTACGGTTTGGACCGGAAGAATTCTGGGGATTTGTGGAATTATGGCGG
>JAKJEP010000041.1:3954-15101 GCA_022705365.1 Planctomycetota bacterium
TGGTTTGGTTGCTGACAAATTTACCCTGGGTATTTATCTTACTGCTTTAGGATTCCCTACGCCCAGGATTCTGGCCATATGTGATCAAAGCGGTATTTACTGGACCGGAACCTGGAAAAAGGAACCATTGGAAACGATTTTGGAGCGGGAGAGCTTAGATGTTTTTTGTAAGGAAGTTCTGGGGGGTTGCGGCAGAGATGTTTTTCCGTTACAGGTTAAGGAAAGAAAGTTGATTCTAGCGAAACAAAATGTGACGGTAGGAGAATTTAGGGACAAGTTATCCGGTCGGTATATTCTGCAGCAGCGAGTGAAGCAGCACCCGGTTGTTGGGTGCTGGTGTTCGGGTTGGTATAGGAGGGAATTATGTGGACAATTTGCATTCCGGAGGGTTGGTGGGGGGAATTGATCTCCAAACAGGCCGGTTAAGCCGGTGTTTTATCGAAGAAAAAAAGTATCGAAAATTGACTCATCATCCTGATACGAAGGAGGCATTTGGGGAAATTACCTATCCATTTGTGCCCGAAGCGGTCCAGTTATGTTTGCGGATCCATTCTTTTTTCTACGGGATGCATTCCATCGGCTGGGATGTTGCTCTGTCTGAGGAAGGTCCTGTGATTTTAGAGGCGAATGATGAATGGGATTTTCCTTTATTACAGATGGTGAATGGCGGTCTGAAAGAACGGTTTCATTCGTACCAACCTGTGAAACCACGGAAAGGATTACGTTCATGAAGATTGCCGCATGTTTTGCCAACGATAGAGAGGTCTGCCGAAGCGTATCCGAAAAAATGGCCCAGGCCCAGCAGTTTTTTGATGATCAGTCCATCGAAACATTTGCTTTTCGGGAGGGTTGTGTATCCCGGGTAACTGGAACGGAGCGGTTTTCACAGATCCCTTTGGTACGCAAAACCGATACGGGAAATCTCCTGCTGATGACGGGAGTTCCACTGGATTTGCATGGATCTCTGGATGTCAGACTGGACCGTGTTCTCCAGGCTGACTATCACCATGCAGCACGGATTCTGAAGAATCTGGAGGGAGCTTTTGCGGCGTTGTTCTGGGATGCCTCCAACCGGAAACTGGTGATAGTTACTGATGCCATGGGTTTGCAGCCATTGTATATCTTCCGTCACGAAGATCTATTGCTGTTGGCCACCGAAATCAAAGCATTCCCAGCCAGCGGCAAGGTAGAAATCCAGATGGACCCCGCGGGATGGGGAGCATTTATTTCGTTAGGGCATCACATCGGCAGGGATACGCAATTGGCAGGGGTCAAACGCGTCGATCCGGCAACGGTTATGATTTATGATTCCGTCTCAGGAAATGTAACTTCGGAAAGGTACTGGTCTTGGCCGGAGATCCAACCGGATTTGACTTTGGAACGGGTGAATACGGAAGCCATGAAGGAGGCTATGATACAGGAGATTCGCGCCTATACCCAGCATTCCCGGAAGGGGCTTTTGCTGCTGAGCGGCGGATTTGATTCCCGGATTACCCTTGCCATGCTGTGTCAGGCCGGTTTGCCTCCCGATGTTCTGATCCTGGCCCATCAGGATGAATTGTGGGGGCTGGACAGTAAACTGGCGGTACGAGCAGCCAAACAAATACAGGTACGCTATCAACTGGTAAAACCCTCCCGATCGTATTACAGTACGAACGCGTATCTGGATTATTTGATTATGAATGAATTGGCCACCCCCAGCCTTTATTTATTTATAGCCCAGGTTTCTTCGTATCTGAACAGTGGGATGCAGGTCGTTTGGGATGGAACACCGCCCGGTTATGCCTTTGTGCCGGCATTTTTGCCGCCGGGGGGATTTGAAGTATTTTTAAAAGAATCATGCCTTACCCGTCAGGATTTTGGCTGGCAGATTGCTTCTCTGCTATTTGGTACAGCCAGGACCGATGAAATGGTTGTGGCGTTTTCGGAATCCCTGAAAAAAGAAATATCGAAATATCCGGACAATGAATCGGGAATAGCGCAATTTGAAGCTTTCCATCGAATGCGAAACCGGACCTCTCCGAATGCCTTAAAGGTGTACGCGAATTTTGCCTTACCCTTTATGCTGGGGGTGAGCAGGTCGTTCTGGGAATCGGCCGCGGTGGTTCCCTATTCCGCAAGCAAAAACTACGAATTGTATTTTGAATTGTTTCGGCGGTATAGCCCGCCCTTGGCGCGAATTCCATTCTTGACGGGAGGAAAACTCTTTTGTGATCCGTCGTCCGGTATGCTGGGTTTGCTGCATACCGCCGGCTATGAAATGGCCAAAAGCAGAGTGATTCAAAAAAGCCGGAAAGCCTGCCGTCGTTTTCTGCGCGGATCGAAAAAATACTGGACCGAATCCCAATTTCTTCGTTTGACATGGGACCGGCTGAATTGGGACCATCCGGATATTGATCCGAACGGGATTCGAAAGCTGGATTATCACCGGCATTTGCCTTTTTATTGGCAAATGTGGCAATGGATAATGAGCGGTCAACTGAATACCCGCAATTCCCATACATTTTTTGCCAGCACCAGGGATTGAGGGCATTACTATAAAAAGCAGGAATAACAGGTGAAACTGGATACCAAACAGATTCCAAATTGGCCAAAACTTGCCTGGGTTGCAAAAGTGTTCCCGGGAACCCCGCTGGTCCAGGTTTATCATGGCTCCTGTGTAGAGAGGGGAAACGAATTTTGCGTTGAAGCGGTCTGGGCGGGTCGTTTTTCGGAAGGTGATTTTGATCGAACGGATCTGGTGTTTGGCAGTGGGATTCGCTGCCGCGGCCAACAGATTGTTTTTGTCAGTTCCGGTGCCACGACGGATCGTTTGTGGTATTGTTGGAATGATCCATGCGGGTATGTGGCGAATTCCCTGCCGGCCTTGTTGGCCGTAGCGGATCTGTCTCTCCGGGAGGATTATCATTATTTTCCGGATCTTCGCACGATCTGCAATGGCCTGGATCGATATCAGCGCACCCTGCCGACGACCGGAAAAGAGCTTCAGGTTTTATATTTTCGCAATTTGGTTTACGATGGAAAATGTCTTCGAGAAGTTGATAAACCGGATGATTCTCCTCGTTTTGAGACGTATTCGGATTATTATCAGTTCCTCAAAAAGACCGCCGTGGAAATAGCAGAGAATAGCAACAGTCCCTTCCGGAAACACAAGATCACTTCCTTAACGGGAATTTCCACGGGCTATGATGCCTGTGCCGCCGCGGTCATCGCACGTTTTGCCGGATGCCGGCAGGCGGTTACCATCCGGCAGTCGAACAGTTATTGGCGTGGTTCGGATTCAGGCAAGGCGGTGGCAGAACGATTGCATTTGACCTGCCGGGAATACAACCGCACGGCGCGGCACTATCCCTGGGAGGAAGCCGTCTGGGCGGTGTCCGGGCGGGCCGCGATTCTAAACTGGACGCAGTTTGACTATCCCGAACCGCTCTGTCTGTTTTTCAGCGGCTGCCGGGGGGATATGTTGTGGGAGCGTTCGGGAGAGGAAGTGTCCAATCCGTTTGTCGTTCCCAGTATAAGCGATCTGGGGTTATGTGAGTTCCGGCTACTCCGGGGAATATTTCATTGTGCAGTGCCTTTCTGGGGAATCCGGCATGTGAAGGAAATCCGCACGCTGTCCAGTTTGCCGGAAATGAAGCCCTGGACCCTGGGTACGGATTATGACCGGCCTGTTCCCCGCCGTATCATTGAAGAAGCAGGAATACCCCGGGGTGTTTTTGCCCGGCGCAAGAAACTTACCTCTTCGGATGAGTATTTTTTATGGCCGTATTCTCCGCAGGCCCGCCAACACTATAAGCGGTTTCTGGAACAAAGGGGAATTTATGTACCTTCGTCCTGGCTGGCAGCCATCCTGCGAAAAACAGTAACTTTGGACCGGCTTTGGTATCTCAATGTAACGGCAAAATTTCATCTATGGGATCCGGCGTTGCGCATTCGTTTGAAACTCAAAGCCAACCGGATGCTTTTTCACTGGGGGAATTATGAACTGAAAAAGTTATATCAGGCGGCTTTGCAAAATCAGATGGTTTCTGAATCGGGAACGAAAAGTGGTTAAGCTCCAGTTTCATAAAGTTGAAGACTGGCCGAAACTTGCCTGGGTTGCCCAGGGTCAGTACCATTGCCAGAATCTCGTGGTGTTTCATGGCCGTTGTGTCGAACTTTCGGACCAATGGTGTGCGGAAGCGGTTTGGGCGGGAGAATTTTCGGATGGGGATTTTGACAAGACGGAGATTGTCTTCGGAACCGGGATTCGCTGTCGTGAGCAACAGGTGGTTTTTGTTAGTTCCGGTACTATGATGGATCGTCTGTGGATGTGGGAATCTTCCGGACGCTTTTATCTGAGCAATTCCCTCCCGGCTCTCCTGGCCTGTACAGGGCAATCCTTATCCGAAGCGTATTTGGATTATCCCCGTGATATCCATACCATGACTCAGGGTTTACATCAGTATTGCGACAGCATTCCGGCTGAGGGAGGGGGCCTGGGTCTGGCGTATTATCACAATGTGGTGTATGACAGCTGCTGCCTCCGCAAGACGGACAAAGTCAATACGGTACCGGAATTTACCTGTTATACGGCATATCTTGAATATCTGAAAACGATTGCCCGGCAGCTTCGGATCAACTATCAGTCGCCGGCACGAAAATTTATAGTATCTCCGTTAGCGACAGTTTCCGCCGGCTATGATTCCTGTGCTGCCGCCAAGCTGGCCCGGGATGCCGGCTGCCGGGAGACGGTTACGATCGTAAACGCCAGTAGTTTTTTACCGCGCAAGGATTCCGGGAGGGAGGCAGCCCGATATTTGGATCTTTCCTGCCGGGAATACCATCATCGGCAGCGGAATTACCGGTACGAAGTTTCCGTATGGTCTGCGGCGGGTGAACCGGCTGGTTTGAATCTTACGATATTTGATTATCCGGAACCATTGTGTTTATTTTTTACGGGGTATAGGGGAGATTCCCTGTGGCGCCGGGAAAAACTTGATCGTTCGGAGCCTTTTGCCGTCAATACCATCGAGGGCCTGGGGATGTGTGAATATCGCCTGATTCAGGGTATTTTTCATTGTCCCGTCCCTTTTTGGGGTTCCCGCCGGGCGGAGCAGATTCAAGCAATCACTTTTTCGCCGGAGATGGAGCCATGGACTTTGCATACTCATTATGATCGCCCGATTCCGCGGCGGATATTGGAGGAAGCCGGAGTACCCCGTAATTGCTTTGGAATACGCAAAGAGGCAACGATTGTGGATCGATCGTTTTTGTGGCCTTTTTTACCGGAAAGCAGAGCTTGTTTTGCGGCATATTTACAGGAGCGGAACCTCTATTCTCCCTCCGCATCGGCACTCTGGCTGTTGAGAAAACTGGCCCATCTAGACCAGTTGGTGACAGTAAATCTCAATCATATTTTGAAAAAACGAAGGAAAGGATTCCGGCATCTTTTCCAGATACAGGGACAGACGTATCTTTTCCATTGGGCGAATACCGAATTAAAAAAGCGTTATCAGAAGGCCTTCCACAAAACGCTATCTAGTCTGCCTCAGGAGAAACACGATGACTAAAATTTGCGGGCTGGTATCGAATGGACCTGATCCGGTCCTGAGCGAAATTCTGGAGAAAATGTATAATGCCTCCTGGCAGGAGAATCATATCCGCCGGGAAATGTGGCATGACTCCTACGCTGGCTTGGGACACTTCAATATTGGGGCGGTCAATACCGAACCGCAGCCGTTATTCACCACTGACGGAAATGGCGCGATTGTCTATTGCGGCATGATCTTTGATTATACCCATCTGAAAAAGGACCTGATAGCCAAGGGGGCCACTTTCTCACTGAAAGATAATGATGCCGAGTTTATGCTGCATTTTCTCGGCCAGGGCGGGCTGGAGCATCTATCTCGGATTAACGGTATTTTTTCCCTGGCCTGCTGGGACCGTATCAACCGCAAGCTCACTCTTGTCAACGATCGCTACGGATATCGTCCGATTTATTATTATCATAATCCGGAAAAGGAAAAGTTCTTCTTTTCTTCGGATCTGCGCGGTGTACTAGAAAGTGGATATATATCCTGGGAGATCAACTGGGAGGCATGCAGTACTTTTTTACATTTCGGCCATCATTTGGGCAATATGACTTCTTTTCGGAATATTTTTGTTCTTCCTCCCGCTTCGGTCCTGACATGTGTAAACAATCAGGTTCTCATTGAATCCTATTGGGATCCCTGTAGTATTCCTGTCAATGAACATATGAAATATCCGGAGGCTGTTGAGGGAAGCGTGCATTATTTTTCTGAATCTATGAAACGCAGGAATGAGGGAATTTCCTCATCCAAGATGGTCTTTCTTAGTGGGGGATTGGACTCCCGGCGGATTGCCGCAGAGTTAAAACACCAGGGAGGAGAATTTAAAACCTATACCACGAGAGGATTTAACACTCTTACTTCCAATCGTATCCTGGCTGCCCAAGTGGCAGCTGCATTAGGTGTACCCAATCAGTTTGTAAATCTTCCCAGTCATAATTTTCTATTACGGTATTGGCCCCGATGTAACGCATTGCTTGATTACGAGACCAATCTGCACCAATGGCTGCTTCCTCTGGTAGAAAGCTTGCCTCTTAGGGCCGGTGTTAATTTCGATGGGATTGCCGGGGATATTATTTTTAATGGCGTTCTGAGGGTTTCCAATTTCAATTCCACAGAAAAATTCGCAATTGCCCAAACGGCAAGTATGGCGAAACTGGCCTTATTAATTATGCCCAAACCTTTGGATTTTTCCATTTTCCGTTCCGATTTTCGCAAAAATCTTTCCTGGGAACCAGTTTTTTCGCAAATTCAGACCGAATTACAACGATTACAAACGACTCCCAATCAGCTTACGTTGTTTTATCTGCTGAATCGCACCCGACGAGCCATTGCATTATCGCCGATGAAACTGATTCTGTCCCAAGCGGAATGTTGCTTGCCTTATCTGGACAAAGATTTATTTGAGTTTATGCTCAGCATTCCTCCTGCAATGAAAGTATCTCATTCGTTGCGTGCGGATACCATTCAGAAGGCGTATCCTGAGTTAACCAGAGTGGACTACACGAAATATATAAAACCAAACCATCGAACCGACCAGCATGCCGAAGACATCCGGTATTATTCCCAGAAGAGGGAATTTTTATATCACAATATCCGGGAGCATTTTGGGCAGCATAACTGGCTATTTAACAACTATCGGACCGTACCGAGAATTGTCAAAGATGTTTTGAATTCTTGCTGGCGCCCCAGTCATATCAGCCCATTGTTCAGTGCCGCTTTTCTCGTATGGTTTGAGTGGTTAGAGAAATATTTCTCACAGGGACCGATCCGTAAAGATAACCGAAAGAGGAATGACAGGAATGAGTAAAAACTTTGCCAATCCAGCTATTGTGTTAAAGCTCTGCATCAACGGATTGGGGGTTTCTCGCTGTTTGGGACATCATGGAGTACAAGTGATTGGTTTGTCGCAAGATCAAAACTTGCCGGGAATTTATAGCCGATTTATCAGCGAAATTTGGAAATACAACGGTCAGGAAGAAGATATGATCGAGTTGCTTCTTCAGAAACGAGATTTATTTGACGCCCCACCGGTATTATATGCTATAACGGATGCCCAGGTACTTGCTCTAGTGGCTCATCTGGACAGACTGAGAGACCATTATTTGATCGGACTACCTCCGAAGCCGGAGTTGGTGATTCGGACCATCAGCAAAAAAGGGTTTCACAAAATGACCGATCAATATAAGCTGCCGGCACCCCAAACGGTTTTTATCGATAATCCTGGCGAGATTGAACAGATAGCGGGAAAAATGAAATACCCTTGTATTATCAAACCTGAATTTCGCAGTCCTGCCTTTGCCAGGGTTGCGAAACAAAAAGCTCTCTGCTGTCATGAATCCAAAAGCTTAGTTGCTTTCTACCATTCTTTTTGTCAGGCTGATCCTCGGGCGGTTATCCAACAATGGATTCCCGGAGGTGACGAGGACGTATTTTTCTGTCTTCAGTATTATGATCGTTCCAGCCGACCATTGGTTTCTTTTGTGGGTAAGAAAATTCGCCAGTGGCCTGTTTTAAGTGGTGGTACTGCATCTTGCATTCCTGTTGATAAACAAGAATTGGAATCGCTTAGCACAGCTTTTTTTACTTCTATTGGTTTTCATGGTTTATGTTCCATGGAATACAAACGAAATCCCATCGACGGACAATTTATGATGATTGAACCTACGATTGGGCGAACAGATTGGCAAAGTGATGTTGCAACAATCAACGGTATTCCGATTCCTTATGTAGCCTATTGCGATCTTGCCGGAGTTGCTATACCCGAAATATCCCGTTCTTTCCGTGCTATTAAATGGATCCGGTGGTCCGCGGACAAAGAATCAGCAGAGCAGTATCGGAAACAGGGTAAATTAAGCTGGTGGTGCTGGCTCTGGTCCATTCGCCCGCCCCACAGATGGTCAGTATGGCGCTGGAATGATCCCAAACCCTATCTCTGGGGATTGGGGCGAAAAGTTCGTAAAAAACTGAGAAAAATTTTTGGTCTGGGCGGCCAAGCAAGAAAAGAACCTGACAGAAATTTCTAATGGGTATATTCATTAAATTATGGGGATGCTATCAGCAGGAAAGTATGATGGGGATCATACGGTCTTTTCTTCGTTTGGTACGACGTATTCGTCGCCGTATCTGGTATAAAAAGCAATATTATATATTTACGAAATCCATTCAAAATGAAACACTCGTGGGCGAACATACAGATGTTGTATTTCGTTTGGCTAATGAGGATGATATTCCAGCAATCACCCGACAGTTAAGATATATATATAGTGATGAACATTTTCTCCAGTATCTGTTTTCTACCGGTGATCAGGCGGTAATCGGATTATCAGCGGAGGTAAATCAAAAGAAAATCATGTATATTTCCTGGCTCTCTAGAGAAGATAAATTATTTTTAACTTTACTTGGAAAACAATCTAATTCATCCAATATATGTCATAAACGGATATGGGTTCCTTACGAATTCCGTCGCCGGGGTTTGGCTGCAAGAGGTATTCAATATGCACAATGGCAAGCGAGTCGAAGGGGAGAGAATGTAGTTTGGGCTTTTGTGGAAACAGGCAATAAAATTTCTCGTAAAATACATCAAATTCTTGCGTATGAAGAATATGGCCAACTTATGGTAGGCAGTTATTTGGGATTTCGCTTTGCACGGACTAGGCGTGCCAACGAGAAAGATTGGCAATCACTTAGCGTGAAATATTTATAAAATAAATGGATTTTATGATTAATACTTCAGACAAATCAGTGCGTTCCTTAGCGATTGTTCTGGCCTGGAAAGATCCCGCCTGGATCAGTCTGCTGGAATCGGAAGGGCTGGCCTGGGAGTTGCTCGACACCAGCAATCTTACCCGCTATCCTCCGGAAGTTATGGTAATTCCCCGCCAGACGCCGGCAAAAATATACAGAATTTGTTCGGATCTGGTTAGCATGGGTACCACAGCTATTGCCGAAATACTGCCTCCGGATTCTTCTGCGTCGGTTAGCCGGGTATCTTTTTCATTTCCTTACCACAGGGAAGATTACGCAGGACTGGAAAATAATCAAATCCCCGGGGCTGTGTCTGTTTCCTGCATCTGCAGCAACGAAGGCAAATGGTATCATCTGCCTTTTTCTTTGGTTAATTTCTGGTGTGCAGGAGATACCGGCCGCAAGTGCCTGATGGTCGATCCCGCCCGGAAAATCGTGGTATTTGAACGGTTAGCGCAAATCGTCAAAAAAAATCTCCGCCGTCTTATCCTGGATGTCCTCCACCAGGCGTTTTTCGAACGCCATCTTCCGCTGGTCCATAAATGGTACTGGCCCGGCCATTCCCGTTCGATTTTTTGTTTTCGCGGAGATCTGGACGGAGGCCCGGCTGAAAATCTGCGTTGTTACCTGGACACGGTTCGCCCTTTTGCCGGGAGTGTTACTTTATTTGTTTGCACTTCGCTGTATCGGGATAATCCGGCGATAATAAAATCCCTGGTGGAAGCCGGAATCGAAGTCCAGAGCCATACTCATTGTCATTATGTTTTTCCCGAGGGCAGGACCAATAACCGCAATCTGGAAATGGCCGAGCGGTTTCTGTCGGCCTTCGGCACGAAGACCTCAGGTTTGGTGGCGCCCGCCTATTTCTGGCATCCTTCCTTGCATACCATCCTGGCAAAAAGGGGCTATCAGTATTCCTGCTGTTTTGGTCTGGGGCATGATCATCTGCCTTATTATCCGGTAGTAAATGGCAAGATAAATCCGGTCCTGGAAGTTCCTTTTCATTGTCTGGGTGATTTCTTTCCCAGATTTCACATCGAGCTGGATAGCCCGGTGACCCGAAAGTTCTTTTCGGAACTGATGGCCAAAAAATATGCTGCCGGTGAACCCATGAATTTATATGGCCACCCGGATATGGTCGGTCGGCTGGGAAGCAGTCCGAAGTTGGTGCGGTTTCTTTATGAGCAGGCTATGTCTTACCCGGATATCTGGACCGGTCAACTGAGCCGGCTGGCATCCTGGTGGAATCGGAGAAAAGAGTTTGTTTTTCAGCCCTTTTATGATCCGAAGCGACAATGCGTGATTTGCCGGTTTCCTGACGGGCAGGTGTTACGTGAGGATGTTCCAGCTGTAAGTATTCATATGCCGGGTGGCACCTGGTGTTTGGCGGACTTTCATGCCTGCAGTGGTTCCGGTCTGGCAATAGACCAGCTCAAAGCCGGCTCAGCTTTGCGGTTACCTCAACCGACCGATGTGGGGGAAGTTATCTATTCCCCGGAAAATCCTTCCTTTCGAGAGAAATTATGGTATTATAAAAAAAATTGGAATCGCCGGATTCAGAAATACCGGGAATTATATTTTGATGGAACCGCTAAAAGTCAATATTGAGACCCCAAAACGTCTCTGGCTCCCCCATAACAAGGGGTCGAAGAGCTTTTGACGCTGGCGTCTATTTTAGTAAATCATAATGGCCCCGGGGCCATGTCTGCAGGAAAGAGTATATGAATATTCTACATGTATCCGCATTGCCGATCTGGCCGATTCAGGGCAAGGGGGGGATGCCGTCTTTGTATGAGACGCTGGAGGGGCACCGGCGGGGGGGGCATACGA
>JAKJEP010000420.1 GCA_022705365.1 Planctomycetota bacterium
CCTGATTGTAACTGCCGCCGCCCCAGGAATTACTGGAAAGGTTGGCTCCCATTTCCATGCTATATTCGATACAGGTTATGGCATCATCGGTCCAGCCGGAACCCGCGGAATTCAGAAACTTGATGGCCATGATCTTAACCTGCCAATTGACCCCGGTTACTCCCGTACCGTTGTTGCCGCAGGCCCCGATGGTGCCGGCACAATGGGTTCCATGATAATGATCATCCATGGGGTTCCCGTCATTATTTACAAAATCATATCCGTAAATGTCGTCTATATAACCATTTCCATCGTCATCGACGCCGGTGGAACCATTCTTTTCCGGCTCATTGACCCACATATTGCCGGCCAGATCCGGGTGCGTGTAATCCACTCCCGTATCGATTACCGCCACCACGATTTCTCGGCTGCCAGTGGCGATGTCCCAGGCCTCCGGGGCGTCGATGTCGGCGTCCACCTTACCGCCGTTTTGGCCGGTATTGTTCAATCCCCAAAGCTCGTTAAACCGCGAATCATTCGGCAGGTTCAGGGCCTGCACCTGATAATTCGGCTGGGCATAAATAACACCCTCTGTGTTATTATAAAGCTGCAAGGCCTCTTCCATGGTAAGCCCCAGCGGCAGCGATACCACCGTGAGTCCCGGTACCAGATTGAATTCTTTTTTCAGTTGCCCGCTGCCCAGGGCTGATAGTACGGCTTGTTTATCCCCGGCATCCCGTTGTTTTCCATCTTTTCCGGGGGCAAAACGGACCAGTATTTCGCCTTCTTTATAGGGAACATCCGCAATTTGGGTAAAATCGAAGCCAGCCAAATCGGCGGATTGATCCGGGCTGGGTGCATTGGCGGTTCCGCTAACCACATGGGAACGAAGCTGGAAATTCACCTCATTATCGCTGTTGTTGCCGATAGTCAATAGTTCTGCAGCCGATGTCCCCTGGATCAGGGTAATAGTAAACTGCTCCGGATCCACCCAAAGCCCCCGTTCGGATAAAACCGTGAGGGTAACCGCCCGGTTTTGCACCTCGGAGGAAGTGACATTGGTGAATACCAGGGTATCCGTATAAACACCTTTTCCCAGCGAATCCGCTGCTGTGTTCAAACGCGCCGTAACCGTGACCGTTTCGTCCGGGTCCAACTGTCCCCATGTCGGCTCGACCTCCAGCCATCCCGCCGCCTTTGATACCCCCCAGAATAATTCACTTCCGCCGGTATTGGTTACGGTATAGTCCTTGAAGGCCGGGCTAAATGGCCCCCCCATCTCACCCGACGAATCAAAACCTTCATCCGGCTCAATCTGTAAAACACCCGGTGCAGCCGTAATGGTTAGAATAACCTCCCGGCTCTGCGGTTGGGGGTGAAGAGTATCCGTAAAAAGAATGGAATCGCTATATACCCCGCCTGCCAGCGAATAAGCCTGACTGTTAATAGTTACTGTCACTACCAGAGTTTCATCCGGCGCCAAAATACTCCAGGTGGGACTGACATCCAGCCAATCCGCATTTTTTGTCAAGCCCCAGAAAAGCGAACTGCTTTCTGTATTATGCAGGGTGTATTCCATCGTTAAGGGGGTAAATGGCCCGCCAATCTCTCCGGAAGATTCAAAATTCCCTTCCGGAGTGATGACCAGCTCTCCAAAAACATGGTTAGGCGTCATTCCCAGATAAATAAGGGAAACCAACGCCAAAAATTTGCAAAAAAGACCCTCTGCGGCCATCAACCTCGTCCTTGTCATAAGTGACCTCCCGAAAAAACGTTATACAACAATAATCCCGTTCTGGGACCAGAATACTCCTGTTAAAACCCATATTTTCCGAAAACTAATATCAATATACCTGTTTTATCGACAGAATGCAACAGTTTTTTCACAAAGTTTTCTAAATTATTGACTGCCAAAAAGAATAGGCGTAAACTGGATAAAATGGTAACGGAGGAAAAAGGATTATTACCGGGAGTTGCTCCTGGAATTATAGTATGGCACACAGGCTTACAATCTGGTTGGTTTTGATCCTTTCCGGTTTTCTCCCCCTGGCTGGTACGGCGGATCATCCTGATACACCCGTGCCTTACCTGGAACCCAAGCCGATCTGGGATCAATTTCTGATTCTGGTATGGCAGTATAAGACCTCTGCCCCCAGGGATCTGGACTTGTACAAGCAGGTGGGGATACACGGCTTTCATATCGATCGAGGCTCGGAAAAGCAGGCGATTGTGGATTTTGCCATCCAAAACAATCTGCCGTATTATGTGGATCATGCTGCCGATAAAGGCTATCTCCATCTGACCGAACGAACGGGAAGGGATACGGTCCTGAAGAAGAAAACGGTGGTGGCCCGTCCCTACAGTCTGGCGGATCCCGAAACGCGGAAGCTTCTCAAAGAACATTTGCAGAAAAATGTGACGGTCACGCGGCAGGGGCCGGTAGCGGCCTATTCCTTTGACGATGAAGTGAGTCTGGGAGTTTTCAATTCTCCCTGTGAGGTGGATGGTTCCGCTGCCTCGGTGGCGGGATACCATACCTGGCTGGAAAGGCAGTATGGAACGATTGAGAACCTCAACCAGCGCTGGCAGAGCCAGTATAAAGATTTTTCCCAGGCGGCACCGGTATCATTTGAGGACATCCGCGGTAATCACAACCGGCCGCCGTTTCGCCAGTGGAATCTGGCCTGCTGGATGAACTGGCGGAGTTATATGGACTGGCAGCTTGCCGATTGCCTGCGGGAGCTGACGCTGTTCACGAACCAACTGGACCCGGCCACCCCGGCGGGGATTACCGGCGGCCAGCAGCCGGCCCCTTATGGCGGCTATGATTATTCGCAAGTGAGCGGCGCCGTTCAGTGGATCGAGTCTTATGATATCGGGGGGACCTGCGAGATTCTGCGTTCGTTGTGGTGCTGGCCCCGGCGGAAACCCTATGTGCAGACCTGGTTCAGTACCGGCGAGGCCAAACGGGATGCCTGGTTTTTATGGTATTATCTGCTGCACGGCTGCCGGGGAGTTATCGCGTGGCCGGACCGGGACGGCTCCTGGTTCCATTATGGCGATGGCGGTATTGCACCCTTCATTCGGGAGAATACCGAAACCATCCGGGAGGTGC
>JAKJEP010000421.1 GCA_022705365.1 Planctomycetota bacterium
AAAACCAATAATACGCCCGCCGTCAGTGAAGCCACCGTCAAACTGAGGGTAAACGGAAGGATCGAGCATCGAGTGGCAGAGGGGGACGGCCCGGTCAATGCCCTGGATGCTGCCATCCGAAAGGCGCTGGAACCGCATTATCCTGCTGTTAAGGAAATGCAACTGGTGGATTATAAAGTCCGGGTGGTCAACACCAAAGCCGCCACCGCCGCAAAGGTGCGTGTCATAATCGAATCGGCCGACCGTACCCATCATTGGGGAACGATCGGGGTTTCCGAAAACATTATCGACGCTTCCTGGAAAGCGTTGGTGGACAGCATTGAGTACAAGCTATTGCTCAGCGAAGAGCAGTAGCCCGCAGCGAACTCTTTCCCCAGTTCGGCCGGTTGATCGCGATTCCTGGTTACGGAATCACTTTGTTCAGCGGATAGGTGAAAATACCCGATGCTCCTGCTCGTTTGAGTTTTGGCACTAATTCCCGGCAGGTTTTTTCTTCGACAATTACTTCTACCGCCACATATTCCTGATCGGCCAGCGGATTGACCGTAGGAGATTTTTCGGCGGGAAGCAGTTTTAAAATGTCTGCCAGTTTTTGACAAGGCAGGTTCATTTTCAATCCAACCTTTTCCCGCCCTTCAATAGCCCCTTGTAGCAGCAGGGCAATAGCTTCGATTTTTTCCCGTTTGAAAGGATCTTGCCAGGCTTTTTTATTGGCGATCAGCCGGGTAGTTGTGGTTAAAAGCGTAGCAATAATCCGTAAATTATTGGCCTTCAGACTCGAACCAGTCTCGGTGATTTCCACGATGGCATCCAGCAGACGAGCCTTCACCTCCGTCGCCCCCCAGGAAAACTCCACTTTTACCTGGATATTTTTCTTTTGAAAATAATCTTTGGTGAAATTGACCAGTTCGGTGGCGATAATTTTGCCTTCCAGGTCTTCCAATTTCTGAATGGTGCTTTCGTTGGGAACCGCCAGTACCCAGGAAGCCGGTTTCGAGGTGGCCTTGGAGTATATCAACTCACAGACTTCGATCACATCGGATCGATTTTCGCAGATCCAGTCATACCCCGTCAGGCCCACATCAATCACACCATCTTCCACGTAGCGGCTCATTTCCTGGGCGCGAAACAGAATCGGATCCAGTTCCGGGTCGTCCATGGTGGGGAAATAGCTGCGCGAAGACAATTGAACATGAAAACCTGCTCGGCGGAATAAATCGAACGTGGAATCCTGCAAACTGCCTTTGGGAAGACCGATTTTTACAATAGTACTCAAGAAAGTTCTCCATTACTAAAAATTATTGGGATTTGGCCGGTTTCTTTTTTCCGGTTTTATTCTTGGGAGCGGTTTTTTTCCGGGGTGTTTTGGGGGCAGAGGGATTTTTGTCTGCCGCGGCGGTTCCGGGCTGATAGTGATCCGCATAATGGCGCAAAAGGGCATAGGTTTTCTGGATCTTACTGGCTGGAATCTGCCGCTCCAAAAAGGTCTGCACCGCGGCCGGCTCTGCCGCCGGGTCGATGGCATTTTCGTTCCGCAGCATCTCCAGCAGGGAGGCATTGACGGGAAAAGAGTGTGCATTCAGGCAATACAGCATAACCCGGGAAATCAGATAGGGAGTCGAACCTTCCAGGCTTTCCAGAAAGGCCTTCGCTTCCCGTTTCCCCCCGGATTGAAATAAATTCAAATGATCCTGCCGATCAAAAATTTGTTTCAACAAGGTAATAATCTGTCCGGCAATATCTTTGGCATGCGGGAAGCGGGCGCCGAACACTTCCGCAATCTCATCGATACGGCAGACCCGCAATTCATTGAAATCGACAAATGCTTTTTGCAAATGATGCAGGGCGGTTTTGGCCTGGCTTTCCGTGGTATATGCGGTCAGACAGGCCAGAAGAATTTCCGAAACCGGATCCAAAGGATCCGGTTTGGCCGGGGTTCCCAGTTCCCGACGAAGCCGGTTGCAAAGTTTTTTCAGATTGGCGGCATAATCAACGTTATCTTTCATCATTGGACTCCGGGTTTTCAAGAGAGGATTCGGGCGGATTCCCACCCTCACGGGCCGTATGTTCCGCCGCGATCTGATCGAGTATGTGCGTGATGGCAAATCCCTTTTTAATGGATTCATCCAATTGGAAATCCAGCCTGGGACAGGTTCGGGTGGTTAGGGTATCCGCCAGCCGGGTTTGAATATAACCCCGGGCATGTTTCACTGCCTGGAGGGTCAGGTTTTCCTGTTTGGCGTCGGTCCCCGCCAGGCTCAAGTATACCCGAGCCAGGCGTAAATCCGGAGAGACCTGGACCCGCGTGACACTAATGAGGCCGGTAATTCGGGGGTCGGACAGATGATTCTGAATAACCTCGCTTACCGTGGTTTGTATAATTTTCGCTATTTTTTCCAATCGACGGGCTGACATCGTATTTACAACAACTCTATCTCATAATCCACTAAACTGAGCTGGGGTATCTTTCGTACAAAATCCACAATTTTACTCAATACCGAGTCTGCAAAGCGTTTCTCATTCGTTACGAGTGCCACACCCAGAATGGATGTGCGAATACTATCCTGGTGTTCCACCTCGGCAATCGAAACAAAAAAAGTATGATGGATCCGGTCCTTCAGACTTTTGATGATCCGTCTTTTGTCCTTCAGGGAAAAAGAGTCAAAAACGCTTACCTGCAACTTTAATACTCCAATTATCATATCATCCGTTTCGCTCCTGCCCCCGCGGCAGAACCGAATCCTTACCGGGTAGCCACGGAATCCAGCGTTCGGCTGATTTCCACAAACTCGAAGGCTTCGAGGATGTCGCTTTCCTTGATATCGTCATATCCCTGCAGTTTTATACCGCATTCAAAGCCGTTGCGCACTTCCGAGACATCATCCTTATTCCGCCGGATGGATTCAATCGAATTGTTGTCTCGAATCACGATATGATCCCGAATCAGGCGAATCTTGGCGGAACGCGGGATGGCTCCTTCCGTAACGAAGCAGCCGGCAATTACCCCATAACGGGAAATCCGGAAAATCTGCCGGACCTCGGCGCGGCCCAACTGTTTTTCCTGCACATG
>JAKJEP010000422.1 GCA_022705365.1 Planctomycetota bacterium
CCCCCAGCACCCTGCCGCCGCTGGTAACGAGTTGGTCATTTTCCATTTTTGTCCCGGCGTGAAAAACCTTAACTTCTTTATTAGAATCAGCTTGCGCTATACCTGTTATAACCTTGCCTTTCTGATATTCACCCGGATAACCACCCGAAGCCATAACCACACACACCGCCGACCGCGGATCCCATTTTAGCGTAACATCCTCCAGAGAGCCATTGCATACCGCCAGCATAACTTCCAGTAAGTCGTTTTGCATCCGCAACATAACGGGCTGGGTCTCCGGATCGCCGAAGCGGGCGTTGAATTCCAGGACTTTGGGACCACCGGCAGTGAGCATCAGGCCAGCATACAATACACCGCGATACGGGGTACCGTTACGATTCATGCCGTCCACCACCGGGACCAGAATTTCCCGTTCAATCTGGCTCATCAGGGCATCGGTGACAACCGGGGCCGGGCTGTAAGCCCCCATGCCGCCGGTATTTGGGCCGGTATCACCATCACCAATGGGCTTGTGATCCTGGGCAGTTTCCATGACGTAAATCGTGCGGGAATCAACAAAAGCCAGGATGGAGGCTTCCTGACCGAGAAGCTTTTCCTCGACCAAGATTTCGTTGCCGGCATCGCCGAAGATGCGGTCGTTCATGATTTTTTCGGCGGCCAGGATGGCATCGGCTGGGTCATCACAGACAAAAACCCCTTTGCCTTTGGCAAGACCGGTGGCTTTGACGACCAGTTCGGTTTCACGGGAAGCGATGTAAGCCTTTGCGTCATCAAAGTTTTTGAACGAGCGGCCTTCGGCGGTGGGGATCTTGTTGCTGTACATGATTTTTTTGGCAAAGGCCTTGTCAGCTTCCAGGGCGGCAGCAGCACCAGTTGGGCCAAATGCTTTAATACCGGCGGCTTCCAGCTTGTCCACCAGGCCGCTTGCCAGCGGGTCTTCCGGACCGACGACGACCAGACCGATGGCGGCGGATTTGGCAAATTCAATCAATCCATTAGTGTCTGATTCAGCTATATTTACGTTAGTTCCATGCTGCTCGGTGCCGGGATTGCCCGGGGCGATGAAGAGCCGCTTGAGAAGCGGGGACTGGGCAAGTTTCCAGGCCAGGGCATGTTCGCGGCCGCCGCTGCCGATGAGTAGTACGTTCATGACATATCTTCCTGTATAAACGTAAGTTACAAATATACAATTTGCACATAACCTATGAAGGTTTGGGGAAATTGTACCGGGTTTTGGGCAAAGGTAAAAGGTAAAACCGCAGGGGAAAATTAGAGGTTATGATAATGGCTGACAGCGGGGGCAAAAATGGGTACCGCGACCTGCTATAACTATTTTATTTACAGGTGTTTGGCATATTTTGCAGGGAAGGCCGGTTCGATCATAAACTCGCAGTTGGTTTAAGAATTTTCCCATATCGCCGTAGGCGTTGCGGAAATCGCTGAAGGTGGTGCCGCCGCCGGCAATGGCGCGGCGGAGGGTCTTTTTGATCATGGCCAACAGGCGAGTGGATTGTTCATAAGTTATTTTTTTGCAAATAGTTGCAGGATGGATGCCGGCGGCGAAAAGGGACTCATCGACATAGATGTTGCCCAGGCCGGCGATACGGGTCTGGTCGAGCAGTAAAGTTTTTGTAAGTCGCTGATTTTGAAGGAGTTGGTGAAATTGGGAGGGCCGGAATCGGAAGGGTTCGGGCCCCATTTGCGATAAACCTGCCTCCTGCATAGACTTATCGAGATTGCCATCGAGCGGTTTAAAAAACCAGAGTCTGCCGAAGCGGCGGGGATCGATGAATCGTAAATCATTGTTATTACTTAATTTAATTGAGAAGTGGGTGTGCTTTTCGGCTGGGGCACTGGGATCGGCCAGGATGAATTTTCCGGTCATACCCAGTTGGATCAATAGCGATAAGTCCTTGTCAGTAAGAATGATAAGACGTTTGCCGCGGCGGGTGACGGCGGTGATGCGGGCATTTTGCAGGGCCTTGGCAACCTGCTGCTGATGCGGCTGGAAGGGGCCGCGGACGATGAGGGGTTTATGGATGTATATCTTTTCAATACAAAGATTTACAACTTCGGAACGCAGGCCCCTGGCGATGTTTTCCACTTCCGGAAGCTCAGGCATTAAGGTTCTCCAATGTAAGCATTTACATCATTTTAGGGGAGAGTGCCAGCTAAGGCAAATTACCCAGAATTTTCCTGAGATTTTGGTAAGATAGGATAATTTATTGTTAAGATACAGAGACTGGGTTGAGTTGGTAAATGTTGAACAAAGGCAGGCAAGCCTGCACCACTCTCGCCGCGAGCATTTTATCTTGGCGACGCTCCCGCTGGTCGCTCCAAAGTTGTTTAATTACGTGTGAAATATAACATTATAATATTTAGCAGATGAGATTTAATCGTAGCTCATAGTTAATATAAGTGGATTAGGTGGATTAGGTAAATGTTGAACAAAGTGTAACAAAACACGAAGAAAATGATATAAAAGCTGAGTAAAACAGGAGCAGAACAGGGTAAAAATGCAGCAAAAGTGAACGATTTTTACACGTAACATCTTGAATAGAGCGGGAATTTACGAGGGACAAGATTATCCAAGTTGCCCAGATTAAAAATGGAAAGATAGTGTGGATGGGGAACTCAGCCGAATATCAAAAATCAAAAATAGAAAGAGAATAATTTTGAACAAAAGGTAACGAAGAAAAGAAAGGAGGCAGGCACGGCCTGCGGCGAAATCGACGCGTGGGTTTGCCCCGTTTGACGCTTCCGTTGGGCGCTGCGGGGTGGGCGAGAAAGTGAGAGAGTCCAAAGGTATCCCGCAAAGAGAGAAGAATATTTGTCCGCAGATGAACGCAGATGGACGCAGATAAAGAGTTATAAAATATTAAATAACAGGCAGTTAGCAATATATTGAACCGCGAATGAACGCGAATTTACGCGAATAGAAAGGGAGAAGAATTTTCACCACGAAGCGGCTGTGTTTGAAATCAAGTGTTTTTTAGGAATTTTTTGGGAGTCCATATTTGTTGATCTCGGATTATGGC
>JAKJEP010000423.1 GCA_022705365.1 Planctomycetota bacterium
GACGTTTGCCAGATTGATTTCGAGCGTGTTTACAAATCGGTCTTCGCCTGCAATCTGTATGGCCTGTTGTAGTGCCTCACGGGCCTGGTCATATTGATTAAACCGTAAATAGACAGCAGACATAAGATTCAAAAGATGAACATTGGCAGGAGAATCCGGATATTTGTCCATAAATTGCTGGTATTTTTCGATAGCACTCCCATCAGAATTTTTTAGATCTGCATTCCGGGCTTCTTCAAAGTCTTTACAAAACTGCGAATCATTGCCAGCTATAGCTTTATAGGGTTGGGCAATATCGAAGTTGGGGTCAAGGTCGGGTCGAGAGTTGGTACTATCCATTTCGTCGATTTCGGAATAGTTATTTTCGGATTGCAAAATCCCGGTTTCGGGGAGCGGTTTTTTCACGATTTCCGGTTTGACCAGGACGATGATGGTTTGGCCGTTAACAGGGGTCGTACCGGCAACGGCTATGGCGTGGCCGGAAGGTACAACTACTTCGGTGGATATAGCGGCGGTATCCGTGCCGACGGTATATTGAAAATCAAGATTAGTCCGGATGTTATTGTTTTCCGGCTGAAAAATATTTTTAACATTAAGTTTGACCGCGTTAAAACCGTTAATATCTTTTATTTCCATGGTAGTTGGTTCCGCGTTATTGGCAAATATTTTAGGACTGGACAGTAAACGGGCCTCTGAAACGGTTTTCGTCATTTCCAGAAGTTCTCCCAACTTTTCCGGGGTAATTATTGGAAAAGTAATTTTCTGTCGTTGCGGCCAATCGGAAGGAACCATTAAAAGGTATCCGCTGGTGAGTATCTGAGGAAATTTAGGTACATTCTCACGCATATTCAGCCATTTGCCGTCTTCCAAAGTAAAACGTCGAGAATCGACAGGGAAATCGATAGGAAGATTGGCCGGAAGATTTATGGGTGTACTGATGCGATCCTGCGGAAATTCAGCAAGTACCACTGCTTGATTGTCTTGGATACTCACTTTGAGAATTTTGGCGTGTAAAACAACATCCGACCATTCGGGGGTGATATTACTCTTTTTCTGTGGTTCTTGTGCAAATCTTTCGGCCAGACTTTTCACACTGACACGCTGCCAACCTTCTGGATCGTCCCTGGCTATCACACGATTAATGGCGGCATAGGCACTTTCGGGCGTAGAAAAATCTTCGGTTTCCGGGAAATCTGATACGCTACGATTGACCGGATAGGCGGAATAGAAAGCCTTCTCCCCATTCGAGGTATCTTTTGTAGTAATTTCAGGTCCAATATCGCCGGCAGAATCTTCTGTCTTAAGAAGGCTGGTTTCGGAGGATAATTTTTCAACGATTTCCGGTTTGACCAGGACGATGATGACCTGGCCGTTCAGGTAAGTTGCAGAGGGGGTGAAAGGAAACGTAAGGGCAGGAGCGACCAGCGTGTTACCGGATCGAATGGGGCCGCCGGATACCGCGGCAGAGACGGAAGCGGAGGTGCCGGAAGCGGTGGAGGCAGTGGCCACGGTGGGGACGGACGGAGAGGTGGCGGAAATAGAGGCGGCAGCGGAGTCGGAAACACCAGGCTGGCCGGTCGAACAGGAAAAGGTAAGGTCCATCCAGATAGCCTTCTGGTTTGGCTGGATAGTATTCTTAATCTCCAGGTCGATGGAGCCGAAGTTTTCGGCATTTTCCGTTTTTACCGAGACTGTTTCGCCGTCGTTGGCGAGAATTTTGGGGGCGGCCAGCAGGCGGGCCTGCGGGATGGTCTGGATGCTTGCCAGAATTTCCGCCAGTTCGTCCGGGTTCAAGATTACCTCTGAGTCCGTGGAAATGATCTCGCGGAGAAGCGGGGCATCGGCCGGAAGGGCCACAATATAGCTGGTGGTGAGGATCTGCGGAACAAATGGTTCCGTTTTGGAAGGAATGACGGACCTCTGTATCTGCCCCACAGGACTCCCCATCATCTTTTGGAAGGGCTCGATGCTCAAATCCGCTTCCTCATTTCCCTCCACAACAAACCACTTTTCCACCGGCTGAATTTCTATTTTAAAGGAGAGATTGGTCTGCCTGGCAAGATTATCCAATAAGAGTTGGAGTTTTTTTTCTTTTTCGGTTGGGTCCTTTATTCTGGTCAATCCGGAGGACCGATGATGACCATAACCAATGGATTTGAAATCGCCCGGCTGGGAGTTATCAATCACCTGCAAACCAGTCCGTTTTGCCAAAACGTCAAAAATATCTGAGAGAGAATCTGCCGGCCCCCCGCCCGATCCTTCATCCGGATCCAGGGTATCCGAATAAAAATTTATTTGTGAATCATCATAGGTTCCAGAAAGCGGATGGAATTCATAATTTCCAGAGGCAATAATCACCGGGCGTTCCACTTCACGTTTGATAAAATGGATTTCTCTGCCGATTTCGTTTTTTAATATTTTCTCCAGTGCTTTCAGCATTTCTGCCTGGGTAGCATCCGAGCGAACGATCCAATCACCGGGCATTTCGATTTGTAGCAATTCATCCTGTCCTTCGAACTGATCCGCGCCGATGATAAGATTATGCCTCAGTACAGCGTCAAGATTATGGACCTGGCCCATAAATCCCAATCCCCAATTTTTTAATTTTCCATCCCAATGAAAAGTAAAATAGTCTGGTGGTTCCGGTATAGCTAAAGCTTGCGAGGTATGTTCATGTTCATAATAATCCTTACGCTGGGGAATAAAAGGAGGTGCGATTCGTTTCAATATCTCTCCTTCGTTCAGTCGATAGACGGAATAAAAAGTTTTCTGCCAATCAGATTGGTCTTTATCTTCATCAATATTCGTTTTTTCATTTGAACCCAAGGTAATAACTGCCGGTATGATTATTGAAATCAGCAGTAATATTGCCATGACCGAAGGCAGCCAGCTTGATTTTCGTTCGGAGGGGCTGTCCTGGCCGAGGAGGCGGCGGATGCGGTCGAAGAGGGACGGGCCGGTGATGGTGAGGGCGAAGGCGGAGTGGGCGGCACGGATTTCGGCCATGGTGGTGAGGGCCTTGGCGTAGAAGAGGCGG
>JAKJEP010000424.1 GCA_022705365.1 Planctomycetota bacterium
TGCACCCTGAATATCGCCGGCTACTGCCACCGCCACCAGATTCCGGTTCGGTTTGTCCACATTGCCCAACTCCTGGCCGAATCCCTGGGCCTGATGGAGGATATCCGGGAGGAAAATCCATGATTCCCAGCCACAATTTCAAAAAATCCATCCGATCCGCCCTCGAAAATCCTCACCTCCAAAATGCCTTCGAGGAATGCACCACCCGCCGCACCCAGCGGGTCATCGACAGCCTTTCTCAGCTGGGCGACCCGGATTCCTTCCGGTACCTGGCGCAAAAAATCAGGGAATACAGCATCGGCCATCTCGATGAACTGCTGCGGCAACTGGCGGACAATCTGGAGTCGCTCGGAGCGCAGGTCCACTGGGCACAGGATGCCCGGCAGGCCCGGGAAATCATCCTCGACATCGCCCGGCGGCACGATTGCCATCTCTGCATCAAATCCAAAAGCATGACCAGCGAAGAAATCGAACTCACCCCCACCCTCACCGCCGCCGGTATTGAAACTGTCGAAACCGACCTCGGCGAATTCATCCTGCAACTTGACGATGACCGCCCCAGCCACATTATCACCCCCATGATCCACAAGTCCCGACAGGAAGTAGCCGCCCTGTTCCAGAATAAACTCCGGTCGCAATACACCGAAGAACCAGCCGAACTCACCGCCATCGCCCGGCAACATCTCCGCGAAAAATTCCGCCAGGCCGACCTCGGAATCGTCGGCGTCAACTTCGCCGTCGCCCAGACCGGCAGCCTCGTCGTAGTCGAAAATGAAGGCAACGCCCGCCTGACCATCTCCCGCCCGCCCGTCCTGATCGGCCTGATGGGTATGGAAAAGGTCATCCCCTCCCCCCGCGACTTGGCCGTCCTGCTCAAATTGCTTGTTCGCAGCGCCGTGGGCCTCCCGCTCACCTCCTACACCAATATCATCACCGGCCCCCGCAAACCCGGCGAACTCGACGGGCCGCAGCACCTGTACCTGGTCATCCTGGACAACCGTCGCAGCGAAATCCTGGCCGGCCCCTATCGCGACCTGCTCCACTGCCTCCGCTGTGGCGCCTGCCTCAATGTCTGCCCGGTCTATCGAAAAATCGGCGGCCACGCCTACGGCAGCGTCTATCCCGGCCCCATCGGCATCGCGATCACCCCCTTGCTCGATGCAACCGACCGCCAGACCGAATTCCTCCCCGAACTGTGCTCGCTCTGCGGCGCTTGCCTGGACCGCTGCCCCGCCCGGATCGACCTGCCCCACTTCCTCATTCAGCACCGACGCGACCTGATCACCCACCGCCGCAGTTCCCTCTTGTATAAATTGATCCTCACGGCCTGGACCTGGTTTTACCGCTCGCCTGCCCGTTATCGCTTCAGCCAGAAGTGGCTCCGCCGGCTCCTGCTGCCCCTGGCCCGCCGCGGCTGGGTCCGCCATCTGCCCCCGCCCGGCTTCCACTGGACCGCCGTCCGTGACCTGCCGCTGCCCAAAAAACAATTATTCCGCGACCTCTGGAAAAAAACCGATGGGAGGCTCTCATGAATACCCAAAAAGAAGTTTTTCTCCAGCATATCCGTTCTGCTCTCCTCTCTCACAAAACCGCCCCCGCCCCCCTGCCCACGGACCAGGAATATCAATCCGCCCGGCTAGTCAACAATCAGGCTGACCTGACCGACCGCTTTATTCGTCTGGCACGGGAAGCAAAAATGGAAGTCTATCCCGTCCACAGCCCCGCCCAGCTTCGGGACGAACTATCTCTGCTGATTCAGCGGCTGCATCTGAAAACCATCCTCCTGGCCGACGACCCCCTGCTGGCTTCGCTGGCTATCCAAACCGCGCTGCAAACCATTCCCCACCTGGAAATCATTTCCCCTAGTATCGACAGTGACACCTTAGTTTCCGCCGCCTTTACCTCCTCCGCTGCCATCTCCGCCGCCGCCCTGGCCCTGGCGGAAACCGGCTCCCTCGTCCTCACCGCCGCCCCCTATCATCCGCGTCTGCTCTCCGTCGCCCCGCCCGTCCACATCTGCATCCTGCCCGCCAGCCGCCTGCTCCCCGACCTGCTGGACCTGCTCAATCCCGAAAACTTCGCCACCAGCCACCTCACCCTCGTCTCCAGCCCCAGCAAAACCGCCGACATCGAAATGACCCTCGTGTACGGCGCTCATGGCCCCATCACCGAACATCTTTTCCTTCTCGAGTAAAAAACAAAAGACTCCTTCTTTGAATTTTACCCCTTCCCTCGCAAAAAAATCTCCCGAATCTCCCGCAACGGATACCCGCTCTCATTCAACGTCTTCACCAGCCGGATCCGCTCAATGGCCTTCTCATCAAAAAACTGCTGACGCCCCGCCCCCCGCTCCGTCGGCTCTACCAGCCCCACCAGCAGATAATATTGCAGGGACTGCTTGGTTACGCCTGCCTCCCGCGCCGCTTCCGCAATGCGATACAATGTTGGCTTCTCATTTTCGCCCATTCAAGGGGTTCCAGCTTTTTTCCCGTTCATTGGCTCGCAATCGCAAAAATTCCACTGCCAGATACTGACGCTGGCTGAACTGCTGATAGGCATCGCTTTGGACAAATTCCAGATAACTCGGCAGCACGACTCCTTCGGCGGTCTTGATATACTTGTCCACATTCACCGCCAGGAAACCATAATCGCCCTTATCCCCGTCTTTCGGATACCGTATCCACAGCCGCTCGATCAGATTCGTCTCGGTGCTGATCCACACCACCAGTTTATCCGGCGTCGTGCTGGTCAATAAATCTTCCCTGTCAAAAAACTCTCCTGCAACCTCGATCTTATGGTTCATTCGACCCCCCTGGCGTTCCAGTCCCAGATAGGAAATCGTCAGTTCCTTTTCCGGAACCAGGCAGATCGCTCCGGAAACCGCATGAGTTAACAGCACCAATTTGATCGCCGAACCCAGCTGCACTTCCTTATCTTTCTCGTGCAGCGGTTTTTCCCCGCCCTGCCGTACTATACTGACTCTCCCCTTATCCAAATGCTCCAGCAAACCCCCTTCCGGTTCCACACTGCTGACCAT
>JAKJEP010000425.1:0-266 GCA_022705365.1 Planctomycetota bacterium
GCTGCTGACGGGCATGGTGTTCAAGAGCGCCACCGACGCCTCCGGCCAGTCGATGGCCTATCAGGAAATCCTGCAGCAGGCCCGGGCGGTCATGCAACAGCTTGACCAGGATTTCCGTGGCCTGCGGACGGATCTGCCGATGGCGATCATCTTCGAAGAAGACTCGAGCACTTTCGAGCGATACGATCGTATCGTCTTTTTCGCCAACGGGGACTTTCAGGCCACACTGACCACTCCCAGCTATTACGGGAATCTCGCCCGGATCT
>JAKJEP010000425.1:290-2589 GCA_022705365.1 Planctomycetota bacterium
GCCGATAACCGGAAGATTCTTACCCGCCGCTATCGAATTTTGAGTCCGATCGGAGGGCCGTTGCCCAATGATTTTAGTACCTGGAATGGATGGACGTCCGAGGATTTTGATTATTTTCAGGTTGAAAATGCCTCATTATCCTTCTGGCGGAATGAACTGTTTGTCAACTTTCAAAATCATTATTTTTTACATAATCTAAATGAAGCCACCTCCATGATCCGCCGACCGGATTTGCAGGCCGTTTATAATAATGTCGGCGATGAGGCGGTCCAGAAGCTGTATCTGCTGCCGGATGTTACTAATTTCCGGATCGAGCCGTGGTTTGCGGGCGCCGGTTCCTGGTTTCCCAATCCGCGGCTGCTGGCAGGCTTTGATCATATATTAGAATATGGGCATACTGATCCACCACCTTATGGCGATCCCAGTCTGCCGGAACGGAAGCCAATCGGCTTTAGCTCCACCTCCAATTATCCCTTTGCCCTGTACTGGAATGTAGCAGGCGCCCCGGCAGAACCGACGCAGAACGAACGTGATTTTGATGGTGATAAGCTGATTGACTGGCGGCCGGACGCCGAATTAAGACCTTTTTCCCAGTATCTCGGCATTGACCTCTGGCCGAGCGCGCTAAAGTTTACCTTTACATTGTACGACAAGGGGCGGCGGTATTTTCCGGAGGGGGTGACGTTTGAGTATATCGTCAAGCTGCCGCCGCGGCCCTAAGAAAGAATAATTTAAACCACAGAGTGCACAGAGAAACACAGAGAAAAATGATAAATATAGTTTCTTGAATTAACTCTGTGACCCTCTGTGTTCTCTGTGGTAAAACAGGAATGTAAGATGCAAACGAATGTGAAAACAACTCAAAGCCGCCGGCGGGGCAGTGCGCTGATCATGGCGATAGTCATAACCATGCTGCTGTTCATCATCGGGATCGTCTTTGTCCTGACCAGCCAGAAGGGAAGGGCCATCGTGACCGGCTCGGAGTTCCGCCAGTCGCTGGACGCCGGCACCGACGCCGTCATCGAACGGATCAACACGGTCCTCATCGAAGACCTTTTCGGTTCTGATAACAATCTCCTCAATAAGGATGCTTCCGATGAATATTGGGACTATCCCGGTTCCGACGACCCGTGGCTGGCCAGCCTGGAGCCGGAAATTCTTTCGGATGGAACCAATTCCTATTATGGGTGGCGGCACATCAGCGATATTTATGGTGATAATTTCAACATATCGGTTATGAATCCTTCTATGAATCGATTTTACGACCCGACCGATTCTACCAATACGGCCCAATGGGACGGAAATGCCTCCTCAAGATATTATTTGTCATACGACCAGAATTCAACAACTATACCAACCATCACCTCTCTTATCGCCCGGATTATCAGCGATGAGGACAGTACCTATTTGATTGGAGAAGACGGGGATTGGGATGATCCGGATGATTATTGCCGCTGGGGCGGGCGGGCAGACGCGGACGGCGACGGGGTGGCGGATTCCCGCTGGGCGCGGGTCCCGGGGATTACCGGGCCGCAGGGCCAGAATGTCTATACGGCGGTCCGCATTGTGGATAACGGCGGGATGATCAATATCAATACCGCGTATCGTGATCCCAGAAGCCTCAATGGAACGCCGGATTGGGATGGCACCCGGCTTTCCCATATTCATCTGCAAGGCATCATTAGCACAACCGATGATAATAACGGTCTTGATGTCACAGATATGCAACAAATGCGATTTGGCGGACTGGTTGACGGTACCGTCTCGAAAATACCCGGTTCTCCGCCCTATCTGGATTATGATAATAACTATGCCAATGATACTAGCTACGAAGCGGATGTTGCGAATCGGTTTCTGAATCCGGCCCTGGTAAATGTGGGCAGCAATGACTATTTTTATACCCCCTTTGATATCATGGATGAATTAGAATTGCGAAATCGCTTTCTGGTGGAATCGAATGTAAATACCCGATGCGGGCAGGCCTGGCCGGTCACTTTTTTCCCGGGTGCTGGCGCTGTCGGTTTGGAAAATCCTTATGTTCGTCTGCCAGAGGATACGGTGGCGCAATTGCAGAATAAAGTGGCAAACTGGTTCGATAAACTGAAACCAGGTTTTGACACCGGTGGTACTGCGATAGGAGATTATAATCGCCGGCCTTTGGTCACTACCTACAATTTCGACCGGAACATCACACCCAAAGTGGATACCGCGGGTATGCCCGCTTCTTTACTGGCAGCATGGAATACCTGGACCAACTGGAATAATACGACCCCCCCCTTAAACTGGACCTATCGGCCGG
>JAKJEP010000425.1:2663-3003 GCA_022705365.1 Planctomycetota bacterium
CAGATATAGAAGACCATGAGAATTTTATGCCGTTAGGATGGGGCGGCGAAACCCGGGAGCGTATCGCCTGCCAGATGGCGGTGAATCTGATCGATTATGTGGATATCGATAATGTTCCGACGGAATTAACCACCAATGGCGGAGCCGATTATTATTACGGGTACGAAGCCGGCGCCCCCGAGGTGTATATCAGCCGGCTGGGGATATCCAAATTCAATGATGGCACGGATGTCACCGACCATTACGCGGTCGCCTTATACAATGCCGGAAAGGATGCTGTCATTCTGACCGGATGGCAGATCAATATTGAAGGTGCGATCTATGATTTGACTGCGGGAAA
>JAKJEP010000426.1:0-2708 GCA_022705365.1 Planctomycetota bacterium
CCGGTTTTCGTACCGTTGTCTCTCCCGTTGCGTCATTTCGGAGACGTCCCTGGCGCTCCAGGTCAACGTCGAAAGACCGCCGTCCTTCCATGACCCGGCGGCCCCGCCGGGAATGTCGTCGGGGAAGAAGACATACCAGTTTGATTTTCTGCCCCGCTTTTCCCCTGGCGCGTCGTATCGTTCGATCTGTCCGGTGGGATTGATGACCGGGCAACCGAGCCCCGCGGCTGCAATAGCATTCTGGAACGCCTGCTCTGGGTGAGCCGGTGGATGATCCGGCGGGTCTTCATCTTGTCTTTTGGCGTTATTGAAATCGAAATCATATATTTCAGTCATGCCAGCACTTGTCTCCCCACGCACACCATTTGCACTGGTAGAAATCGGCAGATGGATATTCCCGCGGTAACAATTCACCGGCCATGCAGGCCTGGATAATCCGGACTGCCCTGTCCGACGCGTCTTGTGCAACTGACTGATCGAAAGGGATATTTTCGTGATACAGAGATGAATCGTCCTTGTTGACGCATGTCCATAGGGCAGGCCTGTCGGCAAGGTCCATGTAGGCCATGTAGATCTGAACCTGGACATAATAGATCCAGTTGGCCTTTTTGACTTTGTTCTTTTCGAACTCACGCCATTTTTTGGCGTTCGCTGTTTTGCATTCCCATAACCGCGGATACGGACCGAACTCGTCAGGTCCACCCACAATAACTCCATCTATGTGACCGGATATTTTCCCGCCGGCGACGGAAAAACCAAATTGTCGGCCCTCTTTATCCTTTACTCTCAGGTCAAACCCAGCCATGCGGATCCATTCCGCGGCCAGGTCTTCGACTACATGACCGATGGAGAATATCCGTAAGGTTCTTCCTTCGAATGGCCTGTCTCGTGGTGTATTAAAAAATTCATATTGGAGGGCCCTGGCACATTCGCCGCCGAGACGAGAGCCTCCGAGATAATCCCTGGGTCGCTCGGGCCTGCCGGTAAGAGCCTCGTCAATGAGGTGATTTATTCGATCTGATTGGTTTATTTGGTGATTAAAATCGAGCATGTCCAGCTCTCCTTTTTGTTTATGTATGCCCTGGAGGTGGCACGTGTCGCAGAGGCAGGAGAGATCAGAATCTTTTTCCCGAAAAAACCGATACCTCTTGTGGTGCACCTGCAATTTCAGCGTTGATCCGCATTGTTCACATTTGCCCACCAGCTCCCGAAATTCTTTCGATTTCTGCCGCCAGTGTGTGGTTGCATAATAGTTAGAAAGGTTCATTGGGATCGTTAACGTATTTACTCCACACCTCTTTGCTGGCGCCTAATTCCCGGAGCGTTTCAAAAATGGATTGCCCGCAGGGCTTCCAGTAATGGAATCGGGGATCTGCATCAAACGGGATCACCAGATCCCCAGCATCGCTGATGTACGGCAGGCTGAACTTCGCCCCCTTATCCGGTATCAAAGCCTCGATGCAGGCGCGGACAAGGGCATCAACCTCAGTGCGGGAATAGTCGTTTACAGCTTTCCCTGTGAGTCCTGCTGACAAGAGTGCTTCACCCAGTTTCTGATAATCAACGGGCATGTCGAAAGACCTCCTGTTCGATTGCTGATTTGTTCCAGAGAAAATTGAGGAGGCAGGAAGCCTCGTACTTTCTGAGATTGTAATCGTTTACATTCCAACCAATGTTGGCGAGCAGCTCCAGTTGTTTAAATGATGGCGGGTCCTTCAGCCAGCGCCGGCTTTTCTGCGCGGCGTCAGTGTCTTCATGCAACCGCAGAAAATCATCCGCTTGAGCAAGGGCCGGGACTTTCGCACCGACGGATAATCGGCGCATGGGTTTGCCCTTCATCTTACCCAACGATACCCAATCGTTTCCATTTGCCGATGCCGTCACAACCCAGGCATTGAATCCGCTGGCGACCATGACCTTCCCGCTGCCGAATAGGTCTGCCCACTTGAAAGGTGATTTTTTCAGCAAATCTACTTCCATCATCACCACATCGGAGTATTCCTTCTCCTGAGCGGCGCCTTTAGCGCCGGCGTGGTATTCATAACCGCAAACAGGGCACTCTCTCGTTTGTATGGGGATCAGTGTATTGCAGCTCGGGCATTCTTTATTTGCTGCTTCTGTTCCTTCCAAATCATCCAATCGGACGCCCTGTTCCAGATCGCCGTGGATGCGAATTGATTCTCCAAAATCCAGGACAATGCAGTCCCGCTTTATCACCCCTGGATGTTCTTCCGGATCCACGACTCGCAGACCACGACCGATCATCTGCAGCATGGTGGATTTAAATGAGCACGGCCGAAGGAGCACCACACATGAAACCGGAGGACAATCGTACCCTTCGGTTAGTACCGCCACGTTGCAGAGGACCTGCAGGTCTCCATACTCAAACCGCTGGAGTATCTCCGCTCGATTTGGCGTATCACCGAGAATACAGTCTGTCTTTACTCCGTTCTCCTGAAACAGGGCGCATACCGCTTCAGCATGGCGGATCGTAGAACAGAAAACTATCGTTTTGCGGTCTCCAGCAATATTCTTCCATTCCCTGAACACCGCGGTATTTACCGGCACGGTGTTCATCAAAGTTTCAACCTCATCCAGGTCGTATTCGCCCCCCGACGTTTTCCGTACTTTTTGGATTTCTTCAGCCAGCCCTGGAAGAGTGGCAATGAATGTCCGTGGCGGGACCAGGAACCCCAGATCCACCAGGT
>JAKJEP010000426.1:2718-2989 GCA_022705365.1 Planctomycetota bacterium
ATCGCCACGCGATGCTGTCGCGGTAAATCCCGCGATGAGAACATTGGGGTTTCGGGATCTGGCGGCATCGACGATGCGCTGGTATGTCTCCGATCTGGTGTGATGTGCTTCATCAATTACCAGAACGTCCAATGGCGGAAGAATCTCCATGCCGCCATTCCGTCCAAGTGTCTGAGCCATGCCGAAGATAGTGTCTCCGGAAGGGTCTTTGATACCGAGACCATAAACAGAGGAACTCCTATCCGGATTGATCCGGTGGAACTTCTCCCGA
>JAKJEP010000427.1 GCA_022705365.1 Planctomycetota bacterium
GATCCCTTCATAGACAGCCGGATTGATTTTATCCCCCCTATGAGCCGAACAATGCACAATCGGACGCACCGGGGCCGATGCCCCCGCCTCAATGCCCAGGATCGCGGCTATCGCCTGGACCGTCGCCTCCCCGCCGGGGCCGCATTTGCCCATCAGGCCATGATCCTTCGCCACCGCTTCCGCATACGCGCTGCAGCCGGCCATGCCACAACCGCCGCAATTGGCACCCGGCAGAATATTCAGAATCGCCTCTACCGTTTCATCTGGCTTCACATAGAGCTTCGCAAACGCAATATTCAAAATAGACACCAGAAACAGGCCAACTCCCAGCAATACCAGCCCCGCCAATCCTACTGAACTTAATTCCATTACGGCGATCATCATTATATACCCTTACTTTATCATCCCGGAAAACCCCATAAACGCCAGGGTCAGAATCCCGGCCGTTATCAGGGTAATCGGCGCTCCCTTGAGACAGTCCGGCATATCCGCCCACCGGAGATTCTCGCGTATGCCGGCCATGATACAGATTGCCACCGTAAAGCCCAGTCCCGCACCGAAACTCGCTACCAGCGACTCCAGAAATCCATATCCCCATAAATCCAGAAACAGGCAGATGCCCAGCACCACGCAGTTGGTCGTAATCAGCGGCAGAAATATCCCAAATGCATCATACAGCGAACGGAAAAACTTCCGCAGGTACATCTCCACCAATTGGACCATCGAGGCAATCACCAGGATAAATACAATATACTTCAAATAAGGCATACCGATTGGAATCAATATCTTTACATTGACCAGCCAGCTCATCACCCCGCTAAGCGTCGTGACAAACGTTACCGCCGCACCCATGCCGAACGCCATCTCCACCCGGCTCGATACCCCGATATAGGGGCAGATCCCCAGAAACTTGGTGAATACAAAGTTATTCACCAGCACTACGGACAAAAATACTATTACCAGTTCTACCAGCTTATCCATTTGAGTTCCTTGTTTCCGGCATCAACTACCGATTTTTTACTTCTTCCTCAAAAAATGATTGCTCAAGCCCAGCAGAATTCCCAGCGTCAAAAACGCACCCGCCGGCAGTTTCATCACATTCCAGTTTACGAAGCCATCCCACATCACCGGATGGCCCCAGATTGCCCCGTCCGCCAGCAGTTCCCGAATGGTCGCCATCGCCGCCAAACCGATTGTATAACCGATTCCCTGCCCCCAGCCATCCCAAAAACTGATCCACACACCCTGCCGGTTGGCACAGGCCTCCGCCCGCCCGATAATGAGGCAATTTACGATAATCAGCGGCACATAGGCCCCCAGCTTCTCGCTCATCTCCGGTAAATACGCCTTCAGCAGATAATCCGCAATGGTTACAAACGTCGCAATGGTCATCGTGAACATCAGCAGCCGCAAGTGACCCTGCACCAGCTTCCGCATCAGCGACACCACCACATTCGAGCAAATCAGAACGAAAATCACCGACGCCCCCATCGTAATCGCCGGCTTCAACTGGGCGGTCACCGCCAGCGTCGGGCACATCCCGATCAACTGCCGGAATACCGGGCTTTCTTCCCACAATCCCCGAATAAAAAATCCTGCCGCCGGTTTCTTTGGTACTGCATTGTTTGCCATATATACTCAACTTCCATTGAAAATTACTTGCCAATGATACCCCGCATCCGTTCGATTGCCTCATTCACCGCCTTCACCACTGCCTCGGAAGTGATGGTCGCTCCCGAAATCGCCACAATCTCCCGGTCCTTCACCATCCGGTCACCCGTCTTGGCCACCGTCAGCTTTTCCCCAATGGGACAATCCAGAAATTGCCCTTTAAAAGCATCATCCTTCATTTTGTCCCCGAAGCCGGGCGTCTCATTCGTCTGCAAAATGGCCAGCCCTTTCAGCGTACTCATCGACGCATCCGCCGCCACCAGCAGCACAATCACATCCGCAAAGCCGCTCCCCCGCGCTTCAAATACATAGCCCACCACCTGGCCGGATTCATCATTACCGGCATAATAAATATATTCCACCCCCTGCGCATCCCGGCTGCTCTTCTTATCGAATGTTTTTGCTTCCGGCAGCAGCAGTCGCATCTGATCGCTCAGTTTTTTCAGCGCATTACCTTCAATCGTTTCCTTCAACTGGCCGTCCACTGCCGCCAGCGACATTCCAAAGATCGCCATGGCAACCAACGCAAACCAGGATTGCTGTATAAATTTTCGGATCATATATCCATCCTTGTTTTTATCGTTTCACTCTTCCGCCCAGCGGGGTCGGCCGCAGCCAGCGATCCAGCAGCGGGGTTATCGCGTTCATCAGTAAAACCGCATACATCACACCCTCCGGATAGCCGCCTTTCAGCCGAATCAGCATAATCAGCGAACCAACCCCGATCCCGAAAACTACCCGGCCTGATTTGCTCACCGGGCAGGTAACCGGGTCCGTCGCAATAAAAAACGCACACATCATCAGCCCCCCGCCGCTCAGATGCACCAGCGGATCGGCATACACCTGCGGATTCATCCACCAGGCCAGGGCCGAGATTCCCGCCGCGGACGCCAGCACCGCCAGCGGAATATGCCAGGTAATCGTCCGGCGAAACAACAAAAACAAACCGCCCGCCAGCCACAACAGGGCCGATGTCTCTCCCAGCGATCCGCTCTTCTTCCCCAGAAACATATCCCTTGACATCTGATTGACGGTATCCGCCTTTTGTTTCTGTTCCGCCGGTTTGTCCGGATTGTGTGAATCCTTGATCGCTTGTTTCGCCAGCGCCAGCGGCGTCGCCTGTGTCATCGCCGCTGCTTTTTTATCCCCGCACCCCGCTTTCCCGGCCGCCTTACAAGCACAGGTCTCACTTGCCGACTGGCAGCAGGCTTTGGATCCGTCCGCTGCCACCATTTGCTGATAAATCGGGGCCGTCCAGGTCGTCATCATCGTCCCGAAACAGGCCATCAGAAAGGCCCGCCCCACCATCGCCGG
>JAKJEP010000428.1 GCA_022705365.1 Planctomycetota bacterium
CTTAGCTCTTTCCACCTTCGATCCGTCATACACCGTATCCTCACCAGGGGGATACGATGTTCCTTGGCCATCCCATATCTTACCAGATGCGGCGTTGACAGAGGGGGGAAAACTCTTATAATGGCTGGACGTTTTAACCAACAAAGACGGAACCGTCAAAAACGCACTCTGGCTCCCCCATAACAAGGGGTCGAAGAGCTTTTGACGCTGGCGTCAACAAAAGCCTGACCGGAGTTTATTCATGAAAAATAGGTTTTTCGTTTACTGGATTTTGCTGCTGCTGACCGCCGTACCGGCGCTTTGTCCGGCGGCCAATTCCCTGGTTCAACTGGAAACCAGTTACGGGATTATTACCATCCAACTGTATGATGACAAAGCCCCGGTAACCGTTGCCAATTTTCTGGAGTATGTCAACAGCGGCTTTTATGACGATTTAATCTTCCACCGGGTCGTTAAAGATTTTGTCATTCAGGCCGGGGCCTATGATGCCGACCTGAACGATCCGAACCTCGGCAGCGGGGACCCGAATTATTTCCAGGACCCCAACTGGACGCTGGACCCCTATTTTTACCATGCGCCGGGCGAATCAATTATCAACGAAAGCACCAACGGGCTGAAAAATGTACGCGGCACGGTCGCCATGGCCCGGAAAACGGATCCCAACTCCGCCAATTCCCAGTTTTTCATCAATCTGAAGGCCAATACCACCCTGGATCGCGCGACAGCAACGGACAAAGTGGGCTACTGCGTCTTCGGCGAGGTCATCAGCGGGATGGATGTCGTGGATGCCATCGCCGCGGTTACTACCAAAACCATAAAAAATGCCTCGGATACCTACAAACTGGAGAATGTCCCGGTCACCCCGGTGCTCATCGAATTGGCGACGGAATATAATCCGATTACCATTACCAAAGCAAAGGTCAAAGCCGGCAAAAGCCGAAATCCCGCTACGGACTCCTTTCTGGCCCGGGGAACGATGGTTGCCGATCCGAATGAATTGCTCACCCCCACCGATATTACGGTCCGGCTGGTGCTTCCCGACGGCTCGGTATTGCTGGAAAAAACCATCGAAAATGCGGTCCTCCCGGCAGGGAAAACCCGCTATAAATATACCGGTTCGGACCCGGGGATCAAACGGCTGGAGCTGAACCTGGCCAAACATACCTTCGAAGTTCTGCTGAAAAATGTCGATTTAGGCGGCCTGAAAGAATCGGTCATTTGGGAAATGCAGATCGGTGATTATTTCGGGCTGGGCGCCGCGGATGAAGACCTGATAAACGGCCGCAAGGCCATACCCATCCGCCTGGCCCAGGGGTATATCGATTCCCTGCAAGTGAAAACCTACCGGTTCGTTTCCAACCTGAAGGCCGCCTCGACCGAACGGTATTCGTTAACCATCAGCGGCTCGCTGGCCACGGCCGTAAACAATCCGGATCTGGCCGGCAAGGAAGTCACCATCAAATGGGGCACGAAATCCTTTACCATCCCCTCCGGCATCACGGGTTTGCAAAAAAAGGGAACCCGGCAGGTATATCTCTACCAGCGGGACACGATCACCTCCGGACTGACCAAAGCCGTCTTCGATCTGGACAACCTGAGCTATGCAATCTATCTCAAGCGGACCAGCCTGAGCGCCCCGCCCCAGGATTTCTACCTCAAATTTGAAACCGTCACCGGGTCGTATTTTGAGGAAACGGTCAGCGTGGCCGCTCCGTAGAAACGGTTCCGCGGAGGCCCAAACTTCGCCGGGCGCCGCCGGGCCTCCGGGTGGAGATACGCAAAAGAAGTGAATTGGTTTTTTATCTCCTAAAAGCGAAAGGAATACAACGCTGTATGCTGAAACCTGTCATTGACCGGACCCTGCCCCGTTTGCTTCTGGCCGGGATGCTGATGAGCCTGGCAGCGGGCGGGCTGGCTCGCACGTGGGGAGCCGAAACCTGGGACGACCCCTTTGCCCAGGCGGACATTATCCAAAAATACTGGCAGCAGCCGCAGCGGCTGTTTGCCGAGGACTCCCGCCGCGAGGTCCAACTGACCCTGGAGGACTGCATCCAGCGGGCAATGGCGAACAATCTGGAAGTAAAAGTCATCCGCCATGATCCGGCCATCAGTCTCAGCGACGTGGTGCAGGCGGAAGCGGCCTTTGATGCCGTGCTCTTCGGTTCCAGCCAGTTCGACATCAGCGACCGGACCAACATGGATTCCAGCGCCACCACGGTAAAGACCATCACCACCCCTTCCGGCGTTACCAACATCACCGAACCCACCACGCCCTTTTTCCAGAGCCGGGATTATAATTATTCGCTGGGCCTGCGCAAGCGTCTGCCCACCGGGGCCACCGTCGAAATGGCCGAGCTTTTGCGGCGGTACCGCTCCAGCGAGACCGGCCTGTATTACAATCCCTATTATGAATACACCCTGGAAATGACCCTGCGCCAGCCGTTGCTGCGCGATTTCGGTATCGATGTCAACCGGGCCTCCATCAACGCCGCCCGCAACAGCTACCAAATCAGCCGGCAGCAGTTTCAAATCAAGATGATCCAGACGGCCGCGGAGGTGGAAAGCAATTTCTGGCGGCTGGCCTTCTACCGCCAGCAGGTGAAAGTCTATCAAAACCTGCTCCAGAACGCCGAGGACGCCTACAAAAAGCTGGAGGCCCGCAAGACCCTGGACGCCACCAGCGGCATCATCGCCCGCAATCTCTCCCTCATCGAACAGGCCAAGGCCAATGTGATTAACGCCCGGAATTCCGTCCTGCAGAGCCAGGACCAGCTCCTGAACAGCCTGAACGACCCGAATCTGCCCATCGCCGGCAAATGGGAAATCATTCCCCAGGACCTGCCCTCCCTCCAGAGCCACACCCTGGATCCCTCCGAAGCCCTGCAGATCGCCCTGCGGACCCGGGCGGAGGTCCTGGCCCAGAAATTACAGATCGACACCGCGGGAATCGCC
>JAKJEP010000429.1 GCA_022705365.1 Planctomycetota bacterium
CAGGGACCGGCGAATCAATTCATGGCACACCGCCAGGGCGTGATGACGGGGGATATTGAATTCGGCGTCGCAGAGATGCAGGACGTCGATCTGCTGGGCCAGCAGATTTTCCACTTCGTCCGCGACATCCGCAGGAGGCCGCAAACGGGAGAAATGGCCTTTGGCCAGGGGGTCGGCACAATAGAGGCAGCCGCGAGGGCAGCCGCGTTTGGTTTCGAGGCCGAGCTGGCCGCCGCGGCGGAAATAGGATGGGTTGTCCAGGCCGGCCCGCTGGGCGGGTATGGCGGGTTTCGGAATAGCTGACCCCCCTGCCGCCACAACAGGCCGGGCACTTTCTCGTATTGCCGGGCGCCGGTGAGTTGTTTATATAGTTCCACCAGCGATAGTTCGCCGTCGCCGTGAATGCCGAACTCGACGGGGAGATATTCCATGATTTCCCGGGGGAAGATCGAGAAGCCGACCCCGCCGAGGACGATCGGGGCGTCGCTGTGCCGGCGGACGGCGGCAATGGTTTCGGCCAGGTCGGGGAGGAAGGATTTGCCGCTGGGCCAGAAACAATCGTCCACATTGCGGAGGGTAAGACCGATCAGACGGGGCCGGCGGGATTGAAGCCAGGCGGCGATGGTCTGGGCGGGATGGTCCGCCAGGCATAAATCCAGGATTTCCACCGGCAGGGAAGCCTGCTGAGCGGCATGATAGATATAGTCCAGCCCGATGGGGGCGATGGGAGGCAGCATCCGGTTGGTATTGATCAAGAGCAGCATATAAAATCAATTGTCCCGGTGAAGAAAATCCATCAGTTTGTCAGGAATGAATTTCCTTACGATGGAACGGAAAGACCGTTTTCTTTTTTCGATAAAGGTTTCCTGCAATACTTTACGGCGACGAAGAATTTCTTTTTTGTCGAAATCCGGAGTTTCAATCCAGATGGCGCTATCGGTGGAAAAATGCCTTATTTTTTCGGTGGTGGAAAATACATTGTCAGGAAGCCAGCCTGCTTGAATGGCTCTTTGGGTTATTTTTGTACCGGGATAAGGCTGCAGATGAAAAAATTTGATGCGGATACCCGGGGCAATCTGCCGGATTTTTTGATAATAGGCAACCGCTTCCTCAAATCTTTCTCTGGTTTCGCCCGGATAGCCGTAGATAGTAAATATCTGAGAGGGAATTCGATATTCGTGAATAAAACGAACCACCTCCAGGACTTTGGATAAATTTAGTTTTTTATTCATACTTTGGAGAACGGCTTCCGATCCATGTTCCAGGGCAATATTGATGGTACGGCAATTTGACTGGCTTATTTTCCGGAGCAGCGGTTCGGTTAAGGTATCGATCCGGAGACCATTGGCACATAACCAGTGGATTTCCCGGCCCTGCCGGTTCCTATCGATGATTCCCTCCAGAATTTCCATTGCCCGCTCCGGCAGCAAGGTAAAGTTGTCATCTTCAATCTCAATCAGATTCACCTGAAATTGATGCTGCAGTTCATCTATTTCCTGCAATACACTTTGGGCGGAGCGAGGACGCCAGCGATAGCCGCAGACCGGATGAACCGAACAGAATTCACAATCGAACGGGCAACCCCTAGACGTAATAATACTGGCGGTACGAAATGTACGAATTCCCCGCGGGGACCGGCCCGCATAACGGGCAAAGGAGACCAGATCCCGAGCCGGAAACGGCAGGGATTCGACCTGTTCCAGGTAAAAGGGAGATATCTGGTTACTATTTCCGGGATCTGACGATCGAATTACTCCCGCCGGAAGAGACTGGATTCCGCCGGCCTGTAAACTATCTAATAGTTTTACCACAGGTACTTCTCCCTCCCCTACCACGATATAATCTGCCAGAGAAGCAGCGGCTAATTTCGGTTGCGTACTGGGATATACTCCCCCCATTACAATCGGAATCGAGGGGAATTTTTTTTTGATGTCCGCGATGATTTCGTGCGAAATCTGCGCTACATGCGAAAAAGGCACAGAAAAACCGATCAGATCGACATCGGCCGGTATCCGGGCCACAATATCTTTGCTGGATAATCCCACTTTGACCAGGCCGTCAGGAAAATATTTTCTGTTGTATATTCCTTCTCCCAGGGCATCGATTACATGGACCTGATGTCCTTTTGAGCGGGCGTAGGCAGCGATATAGAGAATCCCCAAGCAGTGTGAATAGATAATTTCATTTCTATGGGAAAAAATGAAGGGGGGATTAATAAGAACAAGATGCATACTACATTTTCCTTTACATCCAGCTAATAGATGGGGAACATCTGGTTCATGATTTCGGTTACATGGCGGGCGGCGCCGGGGGTGAGGATGGGCTGGAGGAGCTGTTTTAAGTCCTGGCGCAGGGCCTGACGTTTGGGGTCGTCTTCGAGGATGGCCAGGGCGGCGGCGGCGACTTCGCTGGTGCGGCCCCGGAAGGGAATGAACTCGGGCACCAGTTCTTTTTTGGCCAGGATATTGACCAGCGAGATATGGGGAGTTTTAACCAGCCACTTGCCCGCCAGATACCAATGGAGCCAGTTCACATGATAGAGCACAACCATGGGGCAGGACTGGGCGGCGACTTCGAGAGTGGCGGTGCCGGAGGCGACCAGGGCCAGATCGGCATAACGGGTGGCCGCCTCGATACTCATATGGCGGATATCGATATTCAAATTTTCATCGGCGGAGGCACGCAGGAGTTCGGCTTTCCGGCTGTCGGGGGCGGCGGTTTGAAAGCGGGCCTGGGGATGACGATCTTTAATCCGCCTGGCGATGGTTTGCATCGGCTGCCAGAGGCGGTCGATTTCATGCCCGCGGGAGCCGGGCAGGAGGGCGATGGTGGGAAAATGAGCGGTATGGGCCGGCAGTTTGGGCAGATCGACAGGGTGGGAATCATCAAACAAGGGGTGGCCGACATAATTGGCATCGATATGGCGGCGGG
>JAKJEP010000042.1:0-5297 GCA_022705365.1 Planctomycetota bacterium
GAACACAGCCGCCATAACCTTCAACTACGGCTGGGACACAATCTTAAATGCCTTGGAAAAAACTTCTTTGAAATAACTCGACTCTGCCGCCTCAATGAAGCTGTTGAACTTGGCTGGCCAGTTATGGTTAAAAGAATAATACCCCGCCATCTTATCACGAATTACAAGCTTTATCGTTCTGCTTCCAAGCCGAAGTATTTCATCAGCGCCTTCGTTAAGATAATCTTTATCTGTGAAATTATAAAAAGGATTAATATGACATATTCCAATTTTATCACGAATTTGTGAGTCGAAGGAAGAGAGCAACTGGGCGGTTTTGCTTTCCTGGTTTTCAATATTTTCCGCCTTTAATTCTACATCCCCTAAAAACACCCATAAACTAACAACTATCCATATATAATTTTTGCGATTTAGGTCATTTGTTGTTTCCATAATCATAATCCTTGATAACGATTTGTGGTACCTGATATTTCCTATTTAAATGGTTAAAAACACAATTGCTTCCTTAACACATCAATAATTCTACCAAAAAGCCTGTTGCGGAATCAAGAATATTCAATAGCACTGCTATTTTTCCGAAAAATTGTGTAATAAAACAATTCACTCATCTGAGAGACCAGATCGCATAGTAATACCAAAGGCGAAACAAACAAAACAGGTGGCATCGAATAGGTCTGCGTCAAAGGTCGATGGAAATCGATACCATAAATCTTGCTTTCCAATACGGGTAGAAAGCTGATTATAGGTTTTATGTTGTTCGTATTGTATGTTCGTTATTTTCATTTCACTCATCCTTATGCCGAGTGTGAATTCAGAAGAATCCACATGCCAAATCGAGCACTCTCATTATGATTTACCGATTTTGTCGTAACGGCTTCGAAGAAAATTTGTCGATGATTCTCCTACGGCCATCTTAACCCTTATTTGTTCTTGAGGGAATCCATCCAAATTTCGACTTGCAAGATTCTCCACAAAACTCCCTGGTTGATCGCCCGATTGTCACCAGCCAAATAGGCAGCCAATTTGTTTCGAAATTTAGCCATGTCCAGGTAAGCCTGGATATGGCAGCTGCCCATTAGAAAAGTCTGTTCAAGCATGGGACGCCAGGCGTCACGGAACCACTGGAAGTAAGGTGCTGTAAATCTCCGTTTTTGCCTGTTCCGGACGATCTGATCGGGAAGCATCTCCTTCATTGCTTCACGGAGAATGAACTTGGTATACCCATTGTTAAGTTTCATTGAATCCACTAGCCCGAAAGTGAATTCTACCAAACGATAATCCATAAACGGAAGACGTGATTCTACCCCGTGGGCCATGCTGACTCGATCTTCCCCACTCCCTCCCCACTCACTACAGGATGCTCCAGGACGCTGGTAGGCCGCTGGAGGGTTAAAATAGGTAAAATTTGGAGAAAATTGGAAATAGTAATAGCCCTGCTAATAATATGTATCTACAGATATTCCAAGAGGTTAAGAGCAGAAATAAAAACTAGCGACGATCGGGATCGAACCGATGACCTGCGGGCTATGAAGTCCCAGCTCCTATTTTTACCATCTCAAAATGCTTGTAAATTAAGGATTTATGAACTAAAATTTTACCTAAAATGACAATTAGACAAAAACTCGACTCAAATAGGACTGGGGTAGGACTCAGTAGGCACTGACAACAGGATTGGGAGTGGCGCTGGTTGGACGCTGGAAAGGATCATCCTGAAGGACGAGGAAGAAGTTGCTGGTTATTGTCTCCCAATGGGTCTAAAACCCTCGCCTTCAGGCGATACCTTGAGGAAGTTGTTCCGAGAGGTTAAAATGGGACTATGGAAAATTATCGTACTGTAGTGCCCAACAAATAATGTACACTGGAAAAGAGGGTTTATGATTGATACGATACCCTTTACATTCAGGAGAGTCCATGAACACAAAGCATTATACCAAAGAGTGTCGGCTTCAGGCCGCCCGGCTGGTGGTCGAGCAGGGATACACGTATGCGGAGGTGGCCCAGCGGCTGGGGCCCTCGGCGTGGTCCATCCGGTACTGGGTCGATAAGTACCGGAAAAGCGGGGATTTACCGTCCACGGGCCAGACGCAGGCCACGGCGGATGAGCTGCAGCAATTACGTAAGGAAAACAGCCGCCTGCGGATGGAGAATGACATCTTAAAAAAAGCCGCGGCGTACTTCGCCGCGACCAGTGGTAATGTAACGGATGAAGTCATCATGGAATACATACGTCTTCAGGAGCCAGGGGAGCCACTGGATGGTGGCTTCAACTTTCGTGTTTCGGAGGGGCCATAGGACTTCAGTCCGAAGGCCCCTCTCTTAATCCAAAGCTATCGGCTTCAGCCGATAGTAGTTTACTTTATCTTAACATATATAAACTTATTTTTGCTAATCTATTTGGAAATAATGATTTACCATGCTGGAACAGGAAATTAACATGAATGAAAATATGGAGGGCAAGGCGGGCGGTTCCTATGTTTATCTGATTTCGCTGGTGGCGGCGGTTGGCGGTTTTCTATTCGGCTACGATCTTTCCCTGATTTCCGGAGCCATCATCTTTATGGAAAAGCCTTTCCAGCTTAATCCGGTAACTAAAGGACTGGCCGTCAGTTCCGCGTATCTGGGCAGTATCGCCGGCCCGATCCTGGGTCTCTGGATGGCGGATGCCTTTGGGCGTAAAAAAAGCCTGGTTTTTGCTTCGATTTGTTACATGATATCGGCCATCGGTTCGGCCGTGGCGCCCGATATGCTGCAATTTGTCATCTGGCGGATGCTGGGAGGCGTGGGCGTAGGGCTATCCACAGTCATTTCCCCGATGTATATTGCGGAAATCTCACCTGCCAAACTGCGCGGGCGGCTGGTTACCGTCAACCAGCTATCGATTGTGCTCGGCATCAATTTAGCAGTCATCGTATGTTATCTGTTATCGTTCGGCGGCCATTGGCGCTGGATGTTTGCTTCGGAAGCGTTCCCGATTCTGTTCCTGATGGTAGGATTGTATTTCGTACCCGGCAGCCCGCGCTGGCTGGCGGAAAAAAATCATCAACCAGAGGCCCTGAAGATATTGACCCGAATCAACGGCCGAATCCAGGCTGAAAAAGAACTCCGGGAGATCAACGAAGAATTAGCCCAGGAAACCGGCCATTTTCTGGAATTATTCCGTCCTGGCCTTCGCCGGGCTTTGTTAATCGGCATCGTCCTGCTGGTTTTCTCCCAGATCAACGGTGTCAACATGATGATTATGTATGCCCCCACGATTCTTTTGGAAGCGGGAATCGGCAGTGAGAGCCATGCCATTCTGAATGCCGTATATATTAATTTGTGGATTTTTATCACCACGGTGATTGCCTTTGGGCTGATCGACCGGTTCGGCAGAAGACCTATTTTATTGGCAGGCGTCACGGGTATGGCGTTGGCCCATATTTTCATGGGATTGTCCTTCTACTATAAAATGTCCTCCTTTTTCGTACTGCTGGCCATGTTTGCCGGAACCGGATCTTTTACCTTAACCCTGGCCCCCCTGAGCTGGGTGATTCTGGCTGAAATCTTTCCCAACCGGATTCGCGGCAAGGCCATGAGTCTGGTCGGGCTGTTTTTTTGGGTATCCGCCTATTGCTGTGCCCAGTTTTTCCCGATGCTGACCGACTGGTTTTTCCGCCTGTTCCAGACGCAGGCGGGAGCCTACGGCGTCTATGCCGGAATCTGCCTTAGCTGCGTCTTGTTCATATGGAAAATGCTGCCGGAAACCAAGGATTTAAGCCTGGAAGAAATCGGCAGGTTTTGGCTGGAATATCAGAAACGGAAATCCCGTGGGGTGTAAATAGTATCTTGCAGTCACCCTTGTCCAAAACTTGGTTCATCCGGTTACTGCGTAGGTAGTATAGTGGAGATTGGTAGTATGGTTGCTGATTTAAGTAAAGTATCGCTGAGCAAGAATGACCAACGTATTTTTTCGCAAAAATTCCAGGAACAGATGAAACAATGGGCCATCACCATGCCGGCGGTGGAACCGCTGTTTTTGCATTTCGGATTGAATGATTTTACTAAAACCGGTCTGATTGAGTACTGGATTGCCAATGAAATCGAAGCCGGATATTGCGGCAAATTCCTGTTCGTTTTTGACGGCCAATCTTGCCCCCTGCACTGGCATAAAAAAAAGGTCGAAACCTTTTGTATTGTAAAAGGAAAAGTAAATATGCTCTTCCAGGGGAAAGATACCCGGATGTCCCCAGGCGATACCCTTCTGGTGAATGTCAATCAGAAACATTCCTTCACCGGGATCGGTCCTGCCCTGCTGTTGGAAATCTCCAAGCCCTGCATCGTGGAAGATAACTATTTTGAAAACACGGCGATTCCCCTGGGCGGTAATTACCAGAACCAGTGAAGTCGGGAGAATTCATGGATACGCATTTGACAGCCGGGGCGGCAGCCCGAGAAATCACACCCCGCAATTCCCAGTTCCTTTTCGGGTATCCTCATGTACCGCGCACCAGCACCGGGGTCCACGATCCCCTCTATAGTTCGGCTCTTTATTTATCCGACGGCAGAACCCGGTTATTGTTCATCGCCAATGATATAATTTTTATTCCGAAACATCTGGCCCAATCCGCCCGCCGGAAAATCGAACAGGCAACGGCCATTCCCGCCTCTGGCATCATGATCACCGCCACCCATACCCACTCCGGCCCGAAAACCGTGGACTATATCAGTAACCGCGAGGATTCGGCTGTGCCGCCCACCGATCCCGAATATCTGGCCTTTCTGGAGGAACAGATCGTAACATCGGCCCTCCAGGCTTATCACGCAGCCCAGCCGGCGGAGGCAGGTTTCATACTGGCCGATGCCCACGGGGTAGGAACCAATCGCCGGGATCCGGCCGGACCTGCGGATTATCAGGTCCCGGTTCTGCTGGTGCGCTCCGCCGCCCACCACCATCCTCTGGCTTTGATGATGGTCTATTCGATGCACCCCACCGTGCTCCAGCAAAACTCCACTCTAATTAGCGGCGATTTTCCAAGTATGGCGCGGGAATATCTCCAGCAAACGATTCCGGGCTTGCAGCACTGCCCGATTTTGTACCATACCGGCCCCTGCGGCAATCTCAGCCCCCGCCATACCATCCGGGATACTACGTTTGAGGAGTGCCGACGGCTGGGGCATATACTTGGCCGGGCGGTGGAAAAGGCTTTGCACCAGGTCGAATTTTCCACCGAAATTCCTTTGCATGGCCTTCAGGATTTTACCGATATGACTCCGCGAACGTTTCCCCCGGTGGAAACCGCGAAAGCCGGCTTGCAGTC
>JAKJEP010000042.1:5307-15046 GCA_022705365.1 Planctomycetota bacterium
TCTGCCCTGCAAAAACTGGAACAAACCCGCCAGAACCACCGCCCGCGGGCAGAGATACGCACGGCGGAGTGCGACCTTTTTGGCGCTCAGGAAACCCTCACCCTGGCCAAAGCGGCAGCCGGCAATCAGTTGAGCAAAATCTACCAAAGCTGTTTACCGGCGGAAATTCAGGTTTTTTCCGTGGGTCCGTGGAAGTATATCGGCTGGCCGGGTGAAATCTTTGTGGAATATGCCCTGCAAATTAAAAGCAAGGTATCCAATGTCTTTATTATTTCCCTTGCCAATGGGGAACTGCAAGGCTACCTCGTCACCGACGAAGCCTTCCGCGAGGGCGGCTACGAGGCCTCCAACACCCTCTTCGACCCCCAAAGCGGGGACCGGCTGGTGGATCACACCTTCCAGCTATTGGCAAAACAAGACTGCCAGCCAACCAGACGATAAATGCAGATTCTATTTAACGGATTGGTTTAACCCGCAGTGTCACAATCTTCCACGGCTGTATGGCAAACCGGACCTCCTTGCCGTTAGTTTCGATTTTGCCGGCGGAATCCAGCGGATCTCCCAGGAAATTGACCTGCCGCACCTGTTGGATAGCAGCGGCGAATTGTATCGTGACCTCCGCCGCCTGGCCGGCGGTTTCATACACCCGTAATTCATATTGCTGCTTCGCATCCCCATCACCGGAGGGAATTAGTCGCAGGGAGGAAAGCACCACATTCGCAGGGGATACCGAGACAAAAGATTGTACCGGCTGGGCCGTTGCCTCTTCCAATTGCAGCGGCAGGGTGCCGAAATAGGCTGGCGGCCCCGTCAGACGGCTGGGAACTGCTTCCGTCGAAACTCCGCCGCGCGATAGGTTATACCACGGCGAGTACGCCAGCAGCGGCACCTGTTGCTCGTGTGCCTGGCGATACGACAATGCCTGCTGCCAGGAACCTTCGTGCGGCACCAGGGCAAAACGCCAGGAATGATGCCCTTTGCCCTGCAGCAGGGGATGACAGGAACGGAAGACATCCACCGGCATGGTCCGCAGATGAAGCAGGATAAACTCCAGCGAACGGTTTTGCCGCTGGAAGAGATAGCCGGTATGCATGCCCGGCGGACAAATGAACGTATAGCCGGTATCGGCGCCAGAAACATCCGTCCAGCCCGTGGCATAGTACCCCTCCGGATAGCCGTCCGTAAAACCGGTACCCCGGAACGGTTCGGCCGCCAGATTGTCTCGCGATTCCACGCCGAAGGGAATGCCGGCCGCCACCCGGTCGCAATCACCCGTCGGGAAACGAACACAAAAAATCCCATTATCCTCCTGGGCATCGATTTCTACTAGATATTCGATCCTCCGGCTGTTCTGCCAGAGTCGCACTTCCCGCCGGATTTCGTGCGGGCCGATGCTGCCCCAGGTTCGCAGCGCCGCATAGACCGGCCCGGCCAGAGATTCACATCGGGTGGTATCCACCTGCCAGTCCCGCCGGCTGCCGACTGGCCCGTCATGTTCCCAATTCAGGGACGGCTGCAGATCATAGATCGCCAGCTCGCCAAATCCGCCCTCCTGGCCGCCGGCCAATATTTCATTTTTGGTTTTATCGAACATCTCCAGCCTACCTTCCGGATTCATCGAAAGACGGAACCAGGCATTCTCGATGGCCGCCGTCTCCTGCTTCGCCGCCGGCACCGTCACGCTGTTTTCTTCCCCCTGCCGCAGATAAAAGCTCTGGTACCCGCACGCCGGAACCTGCTCGGCCAGAAACGACAGGCAGTTACCGCTGGCCGGCTCGTACTGGATAAACTGCATCGGCACTTTATTACCGTTGGTATCCGTAAGGATAAGATTATCCACTTTTTCATCCACATAAAACTCAACCGGACCGCTGACCGGCCAAGACTGAAAATTGAACACCAGCAGCGGCGTGCCGGCCTGCTTAGCAAAGGGAATAGCACAACTGATGGAGGAAAGAGCCTCCTCCAAAAAACGTTTGGCGCGGGCGGCAGTATTATCAATAAGAGACATCCGTTCTTCATAATCTTCGCGAAACAGCCAGTCGATGGCGTGGCCGCTGCAGGAAAGCAGGTCCTGCCAGAGCGGCTGAACCGGTTCCTCCACAAACGGCCGGCCCTGCAGCGCCGCCATCGCCTGGGCCTTTTCCAGCATTAGCAGCAGGTCTTCATTCCGGTTATTTTGCGTGTAGATATTATAGTTGCCGTAGGCCCCGGCATTGGCAAAATAGCACAGGCTGTCCAGCGGCCCCTCCAGCTCACTCAGTTGCCCGCCGTATTTCTCGCATTCCTCAAAATAGCGGGCCATCGTCCCCAGAATCTTCTTCTTCGGATCCCACGTTGCTGCGAGTTTGGCCACTTCCACGGACGGCATCGCATCATCCATCCCCAGTCCGACTCGCCACACCGGCACCGGCTGAATCCCGTCGATGACCTGGTTGAATTCCTGCGGTGGAGGGGCCAGCTCCGGATTGCCGGCTATGGAAAAGTTCCGCGAATACAGCATCCGCGTCCCATCCAATCCCTTATACCAGAATACCCGCTGGGGACCATCCTTTCGCTGAAATTCATAATACGGATAATCCGCCTGGCTCAGCAACTGCGGCATCTGGCTGTGGCCGCTCATCACATCGATGGTGCTGTAAACCTTCTGCTGCAAACCCGGCGCCTGGCTGCGAAAATACTCCTTGCCCAGCACCAGGTTCCGGATAAACGTCTCCGGATAAATCTCGCTGATGCGCGGATTGCTGTACCAGAATTCTTCCTCCAAACCCGGCCAGTCCCGCCGGGCCTTGGCCAGAAACGGCAGAATCTGCTCATTCACCGTCTCCATCTGGCACACGTAATTCGGGTATTCCCGCATAATCATCAGGTAGCTGCGAATCGCCTCGGCGTAACGGGCTTCATGCCAGGCCCGGGTGTGAATCCACGCCCAGTCGCAATGCGAATTGACGGTGACTACCGTTAAAGCCGGTTCCTGCGCTTCAGCCGCGGCACCCGCCGGAACAAAAAAAGGAAATAACACACCGGCGATTGCCGCCCGTAATAAAAAACGGGACATATTCAACGTTTTATGATTCTTTTTATCGTTCGCCATGTTTTTCCTTTCGTTATTAAAAGAGGATTTCCTGTTTTGGCGGCTACTTGGGATTCGACCGCTGGTACGTATAAATCAAAGCGGCTGGGGGATTATCAATACTCACCCGCAGCCCTTTTTTCATTAATTCCTGTCCGGTGAAGGTCTGTTCCTCCGGTTCATCCAGATTTTGGACTTGATAAATACCATCCGGTTCCAGGCCCTTCAGCCGAAACACCATCACCTCCGCATGGGCGATCCGGTCATGCTCCCCCGCCCGCCGGAACACCTGGACCATCCCCTGCCCCGTTTCCGGCCGGTCATACTGCCAGGCCAGCCAGGCATCCGTATCCAGCGAGTAAGGCGTCAGCGGATAATAGTCACCCAGGTAATTGGCGGCAATCTCCCGCCATTCTTGGGTCAGTTTTCGCAACGTATCATATTGCAGATCCTTCCGCCGCAAGTCATAATTCAACACCATCGCCGCCGTCATATTGCTGCGAAAACCATAGCGGTTGTCATGGATGGTTCCGGTCCCTTCATAAGGCAGCCAAAAAGCGATTCCGTACGTCTGGCATTGATGGCTGACCGGATCCCAGAACACATCGCTGCGCCACAGCGGCACCGACCGCCGCATGGTCTCCAGGTCCAGCCGCCGCCCGCCCCGGCAGCAGTTATCGATCAGCAGATTCGGGTGGCGGCGCAGCAGCTCGTCGTAGAAACCCAGAAAGCCCGTCACATACCCGATCTCGGTTATCCCCTGCCGGTCCTCGCTGTCGTTGCCCCGCCAGATAGGCAGCGGCCCCATCCCCGTATCGTGCCGGTAACAATCGATCCCTTCCTCGGTGATTACCTTATCGATCAGATCGATTACCCACCGCAGCGCCTCCGGATTGCCGAAATTCAAAGCAGAGATATCCCCGCCCCGGCAAAGCGGTTCCTCCCCTTTGCCTTTAATGATCCATTCCGGTTTCGCTCCGAATGGGCTTGGCTCCGGGGCAAACCAGACAATCGTTTTCATACCTTTCGTGCGGCCGTAGTCGCTCACCGCCCGGATACCGTTGGGATAGCGATCCTTGGCCACCTCCCAGCCGCCAGCATGCCAGCCATAGTCGATCCACCACCAGTTGATCCCAATCCCCTCCTCCACATACCGGTCTATAAACTCCTTCTGATTCTGTTCGCTGGTGGTCGTGTAACCCAGCAGATCCGTATTGCTGCCCGGCAGCATCGGCTCCAGCGGTTTGCCGTCGGGTTTGGGCAGGCCCCAGGCCAGCATCCACCGCCGCCAGATATTCTGCCCGCGAATCCAGTCCCCTTCCCAGAATTGCAGCACCACCAGCGGACTACGTACCTCTTCCCCCGCATGAAGTCGAAAATGCGTCAACTCTTGTCCGCACGATACCGCCAGCGACTGTTCCGCATCCCGAGCAAACCGGGCTTGCCACTGCCCCGGCCAGCCGATTGCCAGTATCATCCCGGTTCCGGTTTGTAAATCGATATTGAAATAAGACATATGGGGATCGGTGGAGTAACCCGTGGCCGGCGCAAAACGGCACACCAGGCCGGGTGACAGTACCGTCTCCATCGGCCGGTAATCGTCCAGCCGGCAGGAACTGCCCAGAAAATGATGCAGCAGAAACTCCGTATCCGTCGGCCGCTTCAGCCGCAGGTCCAGCGCCTGAATCTTCTCGATAATCGGCGTATCCGCCGTACCGGTATTCTTAAAATACACCGTCCATTCCAGCGTTGGAAAATCCAGATATTCAATCCCGACCCAGCGAACCTCCAGGCCGGTCCCGGGATCCTTGAAAATCAGGCTGTGTTCTGTCCGGGCGGCATCCAGTTGCCGGGAGGTCCGGTTCAGCCCCCAGGTGGGCAGCAGTTCGCCGGACGATTTCCCATCATAAAGGAATGATAACGGATACGCCCCGGCCGCCGCGATAATCTCTTCACCCGGTAGTGCCAGTTCATCCAGCCGCACTGTCCGCCCGCTGGCCATCGTCACCTGTGCGTCGGCCCAGTCCCCCTCCCCCCACTCGGTATATTTGTCCCCGCTAATCTCCAAAACAAATTCCCTGGCCCCCTCCAGATTCACTTCGATCGGAATGCCCGGCATATAATGGCGTACCACATCGGATTTGAATAACTCCTTATCACCCGTTTTCACCCGGAAAATCATCTCCGGCCAGATTGGCCCGCTGGGCCAGTCATGTGGATCGCTTTGCACGCCCCGCTCCATCCCGATCACCGCCCGAAACGTCTGGCCCGCTTCCGGCAGCCGCACCCGAATCCGGCTGGGCACGCAGCAAAACAAACCGAAGTCGAATTTTCTATCCCCGATCTGCAAAGACCGTCCGAAACGCGCATTTTTCTGCACCGCCCCCCGATTCTTCAAAACCTCCAACCCCGGATCAGCAGGCCTATCGTCTCTAGTCCCATTGAACATGGATTGAATCCACCGTTTCGACGTGAGCATTTCCCCAGCAGTAGGACCCAGAGCGCAAGCAGCCTGAGTGGAAATCATGAAGTATATGCTTACCCATATCAAAAATCCGACTTTTTTTCTTTTAACTGAAATATAACTTACCTTTGAAACTACAGTTTTTTTGATACCAAGATAAATTTGAATCCTATGATTCATTAAATTTTTCCTTTTTAAGACAAAAATTGCCTTTCTAATATGTAATCTTATGTAATTTTAAATTATTATTAACAATATTTAACATATAGTCAAGCTTTTTATTGTAAAGGTCGAAGCAAAATTGCAACGGGTGCAACTACGTGCGAGAAGTCTAGCCCAAGTTCCACAGTTATGCGCCACTTAACCCCCGGCTGACTGCCATGCCAGCGAATCGATCCGGTGGATTTGCCTTTATGCTGTACCCCAGCCACCTGCCGGGCTGACAGAAGCAGAATCGCTTCGAGGGTGGAGCGGCCGACCACATCAATGACTTCGTCCACGGCCGTCTGGGCGTTTTGGATCAAATCCAGGATCGGCAGGAGCAACTGTCCGTTCTGGGCTAAATATTTGGTCAATTCTTTACTGTCCTTTTTGCTGAGAATCTGATACCATATGATTTGAGAAATGGGAAGGTAGGAAAAATGGAATTCTGGTAGCCCACCACCCCTAATTCAAATAATTGCATAGGTGGGCCCCCAGAATTTCTAACGGGGAAATTTTATCTGGGAAAATAATAAGATTATTGTTTTTGGACTTAAAATAAATTAAATTTCTTTACAATGGTCATCAAACATTATGGTTTAAGAAGCATATTATGATTGTCTCAATATAGAGGATATTTTAAGATATTGTCAAAATGAGCAAGAATAAAATATTAGATGGATTATGGATTTGAAAATATTCCTTCGGAATGGCTCTCGCAAATAGCACGAAAACAGACATCAAAGAGCTAGCAGAAAGATTGAATATGTTTATTTCAAGAGAAGGATGATCCGTCTCCAAATAAAATCATGAGCCGATTATCATCCTTCCACCAAATCCCGCAAGATGCACTTCGTCGAGACCTTACGGATAGAGCCAGAAAATATTTTAATTAAATCCGACTGTTGAAAGAACGGATTACCTATTGGGAAACGCTTCGATGACCGCATTATACTGTTTGTAAGTTATACTTATCATGCAACCATGACGAACTTGGGGAGGCAGTATGTATTTATCCCAATCACTAAAAAATGTATAACCGGATATCTGGTACCATGGGCCGTTAAGATTATCAGCTACAGACAATCCGTAGGATACACCGGGATATTGTTCATAATATAAGTACCAAATCTTACCATCTGGCGATGGTATCAGCGTTGGCGCTTCGCGGAAGTTTGGACTGATTGAAGATCCCGGTTTAGGATAGGGTCCCAGAAGTTTATCGGCTTTGGAGATGCGAATCGTTTTGCCGGTTGTCCAATCCAATGTTGGATATCGTTCATCTTTAATGATAGCATAATAATGCCCTTGGCTTTTTCGAATAATCACGTCAATTGTTGCCATATCCCAATTATCAAATAGACGTTGTGGCGGTCCTTCAAATGTCTTTAAATCTTTCGAAGTCATATACAGTGTACGTTGACTAACCCAGTATGGCTCCGGTAAATTCGGATCAACACCTGTATGAGGTGTATGCCAACTCAATAAATACTGTTTGGAATCAATGTCAAAAAAAAGCTTCGGTGCACCAATCCGCTGCATAGCATTGGCATAGCCCGGCGTTTTATTTAATTCTGGAGTAACTTTGCTATAGTGATCCCAAGTGATCAAATCATCCGAAACAAAGAAATATATATCTGGTGCCTTGTCATTGTTATTGCCTACCAGGTAATAGCAATTGTCGTGTCCTTGGCAGATATCCGCGTGCCCACGATATTCATCAAAAACACGCTTGCCATTGTTCAGCAGTGTCCAGTGTAGTCCATCCTTACTCACCGAATAGTACAACCGGCCGTAATCTCCGTGGATCATATGAGCAAATAGATAAGCCTCATTTACAGCTTTGCCCGAAACGATCTGTCCCGGCGGATCAGGCTGATTGGCATAAAGCGGAGTACCTAACAACAAGCCTATAACAAAAATACTTATGATATATTGATATCTTTTAGTTTCTACCATAAAAAAACTCCAACAGAATTATATCATAGACTATGATGGTCTGGATTCGTTCTCTACTGTTCAAAAAACCAATCCTCCAAAAAACTATTTTTACATTTCCCATATTAATTTCACTACTTACATATTTTACTTACAATTTTTCTAAACCATAGAAGTTCTTTTTATAAACCAATATTTTTCAAAAAGTCCCGTCGATTCATAATCCCGCCTTTATATCATTCGGGGAATTACATGCATTCTCAAGTTTTCCTCGTACATCTATGTTAAATGATATACTTTTTTGGGCTTACTGAGGACACGTAATGTTCAACAGAAAGTCGTTCGGCATTGTTGGTATCTTCATAGATTGCCAGACGACTGTAAACCAACTACCGCAGCAAGACAGCAAGACTGTTCTGGGTGTTTTTACCAATCCGATTATCTGTGAACTCATTTGCAGTCATCTCTGTTAATCCGCATGCATCATCCATCTCTCGATACGCTGATAAACCTGTGTCACTTGTGATTTTCACTCCATGAAATTCGAGTTTCAATTTATTGTCAAAAATGACTCTCAGAGCATCCTTTTTACCTTCACCCATTGGAGTCTCCATAACTAAACAGAAAAATTGCAATTAACAGCTTCCAAGGGCCCAATATTAGCAAAATCTCATTTTTTGCCCGGATTTACTTGGGAAATCCGGGCTTATATTTCAATTTAAATATGGAGATTTTCTCTACTGATTCTGTTGGCCGGGAGAAGGATTGGTAAAGGCTGTCCAGTTGTCAGAACCGTCTGGATAACGGCCAAATGAGATATCCGTTGCTTGCGAACTAAAGGGTATCGCATCGATCAGGGTTTGCCCATCCGTCTCGAATAAGCCAATCGATTCTCCTGTTTTGCTGAGTTTGAAATCGGCATGGAAGCTCCCCTGCCAGGGGTCTTCATCGGCCCAAAACACAACGTATCCATACGGTTCGATGGAAATTCCGTCAGGAATCCGCCATTTATCGGGATCATGTAGATCGTCTGTCAAATACATTCCGCCCAGGTCAAGCCTTGTCGATCCGGTATTGTATAGCTCGAGCCAATCCGGGTATTCGCCCGGTTCGTCGGGATCCTCGATGGTGGTTTTGTTATCGGCCAGGAATTCATTGATTACCACGGTGGGATTCACGATAAAATATTTCTCATTCTGGCCGCTCCATTGATTTGCCGCCCTGAGTCTGGCTCTCACCCTCGTGGTTTGGGGTAGAGTGACCGGACCGGTCAGGGTATAACTATATGCGGTTGGGGAAACAGCGCCGCCCGGCAGGCGTGGATCGGTTCCATCCAGGGTATAATAGATCGTACCGCCGGAGAGCCATTGGGGATTGCCTGTCAGAGCGCCATCGTGGCTGCCGGCGCTGTCGTGGGCGGTGGTACCCGATCCATCATCGAGCCTCCAGAACGCAACCAGGCCGTTCGCCGCGGGATTGGTATTTTCCGCCAGGGCCAGAATTTCCGCTGCGCTCAAGGCCCGGTTATAGATGCGAACTTCCTTCATTGCGCCGTTGAAACCACGGGAGCGGTCCGGAGCCGCCCCGATCGCGACTTCCGCGCCAGCCAGGGTATTGACGGCCATCATATAGAGAGCACTGTTGCTTTCTTTGACGCCATCGACATAAAGTTTGACTTCACTGACATTCGGACTGCCATCATTCGCCAGGGACGCGGCCACATGATGCCACTGGCCGTCGCGCAGATCGGTCGAAGAAGCTATGTACCCCGTTCCCACATTCACGAATAAGGTTCCCGCATACCCCACGGAACTCTGGATACCGAACTCCCATTTCTGGCCGGCGGTGCCTTCCGTTCCCCAGGAAAGGATCGTGCCGGTGGTACTGGTTTTAATCCAGGCTGAGAGGGTTCGGGCCTGGGCGGCCAGGATTCCCTGATAGCCGTTGATGTTGACATAGTCGCCGCTGCCATCGAACTGCAATCCACTGGTTTGCTGGGGGGTGGGGACCGTCATAATTAACTCGAATCCGGCGGGTATCTGGCCGCCCTCCTGATTGAAGGA
>JAKJEP010000430.1 GCA_022705365.1 Planctomycetota bacterium
TGGCGGTGTCGGCGGCGACGATTTTTGACGGCGGGTATCCGGAGGCGGCGGACCCGGTGGACAAGCAGTCGTGCCGGCCGAATGCGCTGATTGCGTGTTATCCGGTGATTTCGTTCGGGGAGTACCGGCATCAGGGTTCGATGGTGAACCTGCTGGGGGAGAATCCGGAGGAGGAACTGCGGAATTATATGAGCCTGGAAAACCGGGTTACGAAGGATACCTGTCCGAGTTTTATCTGGCATACAGCGGAAGATGCGGGAGTGCCGGTGGAGAACAGCCTGCTGCTGGCGCTGGCGCTGAGCAAAAATAAGGTGCCGTTCGAGCTGCATGTATTTCCGCATGGGGCGCATGGGCTGGGGCTGGCGAAGGATCATCCGGAGGCGAAGGCGTGGCCGGGGCTGTGTGTGCAGTGGCTGAGAGGACTGGGATTTGTTACCAAATAAACCCGGCCAAACATTGGTTTTAATGATAGTGAATCAAACCCGAACGGCAGAGCGGCGGGCTAAGGCTTCACTTCATTGAGGGATTTGGGTTCCGCTATTTTGCGGTATCCCAGGGCTTTGATGATTTCCAGAATCTCGGTATAGCTGGGGAACGGCCGGTTGTTGGCTCTTTTGTAGGCGTCAATCGCCATGATCAGCTCGAATTGCTCGTCGTTCATCTCGCCTTCTTCCGCGGCGCGCCGTTCGTCCGGCCGCCTGCGTCCCGGCCCGCGCCGCCGGTCCCAGCCGCTGCGCCGGTCCACCCCGGTCCGCCGCTCCAGCGGATTTTCCCGCCGGTCCGGAAGGCCCTGTCTGCGATCTTCTTGAATTGGTTCTGTCACTTCTCTGGCTTCACCCATTACTATCGTTCCTCCTCGTCCTCGTCCTCGTCCTCTTCCTCTTCTTCGTCGTCAAACTCTTCTTCCTCTGCCTCTTCCAGATCGAGTTCTTCCATATCCTCGAACTCGTCCTCCTCCTCGTCTTCGTCTTCCTCGTCTTCGCCATTATCTTCAATGTCATCGTCGAGGGCGGTTCGTTGTTCGATGATATCCTGGGCAAGCTCCAGTTGCTCTTCCGGAACCATGACCGGTACTCCCCGGGCCATATCCGGCAGCCCCATGGCCTCGGTATTCTCATCTTCAATCAAAACGGGGATCTCCTGGTCCTCGAGCAGAGCCTTATAGAATTCTGCTTCGGCCAGGTTTCGCGCGAACAATACGGTTACAAATTCCTGATGGTCTTCGCTATTTTTTTTCTTACTCACTTTCAACTCCTGCTGAAAAAAAACTCCATCCTCGTTTTCTGCCCGGATCCCAGGACCGGGCGGTACTGTTATATTCGTCCAAATCAGTATCTAGAAGTTATAAAATTTCAGGGGAATTAGTCAAAAAAATAATTTTTATTTCCTACCCTAATTCAAGGGCTAAATCAAAGTATAATCCAAAAAGTGTCTCGGAGCACCTTTTCCAGCGTGAAAAAAGGTGAAAAAGTGCCGGAAAATACGATTTTGGGCTGGAATTTGTCATTTTTTACGTTTTTTTTATTGCATTCACCCCGCTGAATCACTACAAGAATGGCAGGATTGGCGTCAATCCGGTGTGTTTTCTTCGATAGAATCTATATTTATCATGGAGGACCAAAAATTATGGCTAAGAAGAAAGCTGCAAAGAAACCCGCGAAAAAGGCCAGCAGTAAGGAAATGCTGGTCGTGGCGAGCAAGGTCAAAGCCTACATCCGTTCCAAAGGCTGCATGTGCAGTTCGGACGCGGTGGCGGCCGTTTCCGACTGTGTCTATTGCTGTCTGGATAAGGCAATTGCCCGAACCCAGGCCAATCGCCGCAGTACGGTCAAACCCCAGGATCTCTAAGAATCATTCGCCGCGAAAGGAAAAACGCTTTCAAGCGAAAAGCCGTGCGGGATTTCCCGCCCGGCTTTTTTTGTTCTGGGTATGCGTAAAAAACTTATCTAACAAAAAGAATGTTAGTTTTCCGGTTATTCCGACCGGTTGCCTGTCTCAATTGCTTGCTGGTTAAACCATTCTTTTACCGAATCCCGGCTCAGCACCAGGATGGTAAAGATCCCAAGCACCGTACCCAGCGGCATGAACGCGCATTCGATGCCGGCTATGACCATGCAAAATAGTCTGTTTCGTCGGTGTTTCAGCTTCCTGCCGGTTACGAGCAGGAACATCGCAAGCGTCCACCCCAGCACAATAAACAGGCCTCCCATAATCACGAACATCCATCCGAAGAACGGCGGCGGCGCAGGATTGGTGCCATCCTCAAACTTTCCGAAAACCAGCATCAGCCCGATAAAGACATGAATAAAGGGAAAACAGGCGAAAACCGCCAAAATCCCGGCCAGGATATAATGAAACAACGACAATAAATCCAGATGCTTCTGGTCTTCCTGATTCATTAGGTCTTCCTTACCATTTCCTTCAGCAACGTGCTAGGGCAATCCGGCCGTCCTGTCGGTATCTTTTTCGATTTTACCATAACCCACTATACAGTGGCCGGCCGGGGACCGTCAATAGGCAAACGGCCGCCGCTGGGATGGCCAGAGAATATCGTATCCCCCTGGTGCGGATAAGACCGTCCGCAACGGCAACTGCTACCGCTGCCAAAACTGCGGCTCAGTTATGGGATGCAGTTAAAAACATTAGAATCTAATTTTTAACCAGTGCTTTACAAAATGGAGGTTAGGCGGAAAGGCGGCCGTTTTCCAGGCGAAGCAACTGGTGGGCGGCGGAGGCGGAGAAAGAGCCGTGGGTGGTGACCAGCAAGGTGCGTTCGCCGCCGCGGACGGCATCCGTCAGGGTGCGGAGGATTTCGTCGGCGGTTTCCGGATCCACATCGCCTGTCGGTTCATCGGCCAGGATGAGGGCTGGGTCATTGATGAGGGCGCGGGCCACCGCAATCCGCTGCTGTTCCCCGACGCTCAATTCGGA
>JAKJEP010000431.1:0-258 GCA_022705365.1 Planctomycetota bacterium
AATATTATAGCCAGAAACCATATGAAGGGTAAAAAAAAGGTAATGGAATGGATGACAGTTTTGTGGTATAATATGACACGAATTTATGAATAGAAAATCGCATCAATTTACGGAATATCTGACCGTGACGCCGCGGGACCTGGACTGGGGAATTCAGATGCTGGATGCCGGTTATACGCGGGTGGCGCCGTATTCCGATTATCCGCCGGGCCGGCACCCGCGGGATTACCTTTTTACGTGGCAGCAGGGGCGGGTTTT
>JAKJEP010000431.1:268-2928 GCA_022705365.1 Planctomycetota bacterium
ACAATTAAGGCTGGTACCATTCTCCTGCTATTTCCGAATGTCTGGCATCGCTACAAACCGCTGCGAAAGACCGGATGGGATGAATACTGGGTGGGATTTAATGGGTATTATCCCCAGCAGCTTATGGAGAATCGATGTTTTTCCCCTGATAAACCGGTATTGAATGTGGGGTATGATGAAGACCTGCTGAAGCTGTTTTTGCGGATTTACGAGACCATCCAGGAAGGCCGGGTGGAAAGTCAGCCGATTATTTCCAGCCTGACGATTCAAATTCTGGCGCATGCCTATGCGGTCAGGAATCATAAAGTAGCCGCGGATAAGGAGATCGAAAAATCGATACAAAAGGCCCGGTTTTTTATCCTGAATCATGTAACTTCACCGCTGAATCCTCAGCAGTTGGCACGGGATTTGAGGCTGGGGTATTCGTGGTTCCGACGGATGTTCAAGCATTATATCGGGCTTTCGCCCATACAATATCAGATGCAACTTCGGATTCAGCGGGCCTGCCGGATGCTAAGTTATTCCGGCAGATCGAATAAAGAAATCGCCTTTGATCTGGGATTCGAGTCCAGTTCATATTTCACGAAGATTTTCAAGAAAAAGACCGGCCTGACTCCCCAGGCCTTCCGGCGGCAGTATCAGGAGAGACTCCGAACTACTGCCGTTGGAAGAACTTAGAAATTATAATCCGCGCAGATATTCCAGAACCAGGCGCACTCCATAAGCGGTGGCGCCATGAGTGCGGTAGGGTTTTTCCTGGTCAGCATCAGCGGTGGCGGCGATGTCAATATGTGCCCAGGGAACATCGCCGACAAATTCTCCGAGAAAAGCTGCGGCTGTACAGGAACCTCCGGGCCGCCCACCGACATTTTTCAGGTCGGCGACTTTGCTTTTCATCTGTTCGAGGTAGTCAGGGCCGCTGGGCATGGGCCAGACTGGTTCGCCGCTAAACTGGGCGGCGGCCTGAAGTTGCAGTTTCAGGGCGTCATTGTTACCGAACAGACCGGCATTATGATGTCCCAGGGCTACCATACAGGCCCCGGTCAGGGTGGCCATATCGATGATGGCCTTGGGTTTCATTTCGGCAGCATAGGCCAGGGCATCGCTCAAAATGATTCGGCCTTCGGCGTCAGTGTTTTGAACCTCGATGGTTTTGCCGCTATAGGTGGTAATGATATCGCCGGGGCGATAGCTGGTATGTGAGGGGAGGTTCTCAGCGCTGGGGATCAGGCCAACGATATTCAGGGGAAGTTTCAGGCGGGCGGCCGCGGTAAGAATCGCTATTGTATTGCAGCCACCGGATTTATCGAATTTCATGGATTCCATGTGCTCGGAAGGTTTGAGGCTCAGTCCGCCGCTGTCGAAGGTAATGGCCTTGCCGATTACTACCACGTCGATCATCTTTAAGCCTTTGCGGCCGTTGTATTTCAGTACGGTCAGGCGCGGTTTGCTGGCGGAGCCGCTGCCGACGGCCAGGATGGCGTTCATTTTCATTTTGGCGAGTTTTTTTTCGTCGAAAATGGTGCATTGGAGGTCGGCCTGGCGGGCGATTTTTTGGGCTTCTTTGGCCAGGAGAGGGGGGTTGATCTCGCAACCGGGGCGATTGGCGATCATGCGGGCGCGATTCTGGGCATCGGCGATGATCTGGCCGGCAGCAGCGCCTTTTTTCATTTTGGCGGCCCGGCGGGGGTCCGGTTCGAGGAGGGTCAGGCTGGATGCAGCCGAAGTCTTTGGGGTATCGGAAGTTGTGGATATGTGATCTTTGTAGTTATAGCTGCCGAAGATGGCGCCTTCGGTGATTACCTGGGCGATCTGTTCGGGATCGAGCTTTTCGGGTGCGGCTGGGAGGTGGAGGGCCAGACCGCAGCGGGCAGCACCCAGTTTGGCCGCCTGGCGGAAGGCGGTGCCGGCGGCCTGACGTAAGATGTTTAATTTTAAGTCTTTACGTTTTCCCAAACCCACGACCAGGATTCTGGGGCAGCCGGATTTGCCGGTTGGATAGAGGATGGTGGTCTCGTTGGGCTTGGCTTTGAAATCGCCGAGCTTGAGAAGCTGGGTGAGGGCGGAATTGAGCGAGCGATCGAGTTCCCGGTATTCAGCCGTAAGTTGTTTGGTATCCTCAAGTAATGAGATTGCCAGCAGGTCCCCCTTGAATTTTGCCGGGTCCATGACGTTGACCGCGACCGTAATTTTAGGCTCTTTGGCCATTTATGCACTCCTTTCGATAATAGTGATTCGTTTATTTTTTGGTTTATACTATAGCCACGAGGGGAAGCGTTGACAAGTCCTTTATTTTAAGATGGATAGGGAATTTACGGAAGAGATAGTCCAACTCCGTGGGAAGCAACGAGTTAGTATTTGGCAAGTGTAAAAAAAGGGGAGGATTCAGGCTGGCCGATTTGGATTGCTATAAGGCAGGCAAGGGCCTCAAGGCCCATTTTCGCGCCGCGGTGCTGGCTGGACGGCAGATTGATTGTAAGTGCTTATTTTTGGTTTTCGGGAATTGATATAAGTTGTTATTTTTGATTTGAGGAAATTGATGTAAGTGCTTATTATACGTGATGGGGTGGCCCAGATGACGTCCGATAACCAGGTTAATTTGAGGAATATGGGTAAGATGTAGGGGCGTTTTTGGTAAAGTTTAACGATTGGGTAAGATG
>JAKJEP010000432.1:0-2615 GCA_022705365.1 Planctomycetota bacterium
GAAATTTGAAAAACAAGGAAACCAAGACAGCAATGGAAAGATATATAGCCGGTCCCCTGCTGCGAATCCTGCGTCAGCCAGCCTTTTTGCTTTGTGTTGGGCTGCTGGGAATATGTGCAGGCGGCTTGCAGGTAGCGGCGGAAAAGATGAAGTGGCATTTTCGGAAGGAAGCGGTCCCGCTGCGGAGGTCGCTGGATGATCTGGATGCCGCTAAGCTAGCACCCTATAAGCTGCTTCGCAGCGATAAAATTCAAAATAAAGAAGTCGAGGCGGAATTAGGAACTAAGGATTATATTCAGTGGTATCTGGAAGATCCCACAGTACCGGAAAAGGATCCGTCTCGCTTTTTACTTCTCTTCATTACCTATTATACCGGCGAGCCGGACAAAGTGCCGCATGTACCGGAAGTCTGCTATCAGGGGGGGGGGAGCCTGGTGGACAACCGGGAGGACACGGTGATTTCGATTCCGGGAATGAATATGCCCGGGTTGATGAGCCAGGAAAACCGAACGGTGATTTACTTTTTCGGAGTCAACGGCGACTACCTGAAAGATCGCAACGAGGTTCGCCGACGGCTGAATAATCTTCGGGACCGGTATGCCTATTTTTCCAAAGTGGAAGTAAGTTTTATTAATTCCCGGCCGGGAGATAGAGAGGTTTTAGTGGCCGCGATGGAGCGATTTTGCCAGAAGCTGCTGCCGGTACTGCGGGAAGAGCATTGGCCGGACTGGGATGCGTTAACCCATAAAAAATAAATTCTATTACATATTGAAGAGTTGGAGACGTAATAATCGATGGCAAGAAAACGGTTGAATAAGAAGTTAATTACGATTTTATCCCTGGTGGGATTAACGATTTTGGTCATCGGGGTGGTGTTAGTAGTAAGCCGAAAATTCCGCAGTGCCCAGCCGTTTCTGGATGAGGCAAAGGTATTGATCGAGAACGCCAAAGCCATCAACGCCGCAAACGAGGCGCAAGCGGCCCAACTGCCGGATCCGGAGGAATCTTTTAAACGATTGAACGAATTGAATGAAGAGAAGGCGGAAAAGGTATGGAAGGAAGCGATTGAAAATTTGAAATCCGCCTTCCGGTATTCCCGAAGCAATTATGAATTAAAAAATCAGGCTCTGGAACAGATGGTGGATGTGTATCTGTACCGGAAAGAATATACGAATGTAATGGGGGTGTGGAACGAGATGTTCAAGCTGGATGCGACAAATTATGACGCCAAGCGGAAGATGGCGGAATTTTATTATGAAATGGCCCGAAACGGGGCCACCCAGAACTGGCGGGAAGTACGGGATCAGTCGGATTCGCTGATCCAGCTTCGCCCGGAGGATGCCTATGGATATCTGCTGAAGGCGCATGCCTTGATCGGCATGGTTACGGAAGGAGCCTCTGAGGATCCGGTCCAGGCGGAATCGACCGCGGAGGAATTGACTGCCAAGGCGGCGGAGTTGCAGCCGGAAAACCCTATTCTGTTTCGGGTTCGGGCATTCAAAGAGTTGTTGAAACTGAAAAATATCAGCGATCCGAAAGAGCAGAGACAGATCCAGGATCAGGCGGGAGCGTATTTGAAGGAAGGCATAGAGGCCAATCCCTCGGCTGTGGATGTGTACCAGGATCTATTCGAAATCTATTATCTGCCGCTGCTGCGGGATCTTTATACCCAGGCGGCTCGTGCGGGTGAAGATACCAAGAATCAGTCGTTAGCAGAATTCGATCAGGTGGCTCAGGAGAGTGAAGGATATTTGGAAAAGGCCAGGGAGCAGTTTTCCGAGGATGGCCGGTTTTATATCTTTCAATCGCAGGTCCATCGGTTGGGCTTGCTGGTCAGAGAGCAGGATTGGCTGAACGATTCGATTGCCCTGGTGGAAAAATCGCTGGCCTGTCCGAAGAAAGACGGGGCCTGGTATATTTTAGCGGCGGACTATTATCGCCAGCGGGCCCAGGAAACCAGGGATGGCGGCCGAAGCGATCAGGAAAAGGCGTTCTCGCTGCTGCGGGAAGCCGTGTATCATTCGAATTTAACGGACTTGCAGAGCGCCGAACGGGTAAAAGTGCGCCGGTTGCGCTACGGGGGAGCCTTGCCGCTGCTGGTGGATATTGCGGCGGATCTGGCAGATCAGGAAAATGACCCAACAAAAAAACAGTGGTATTTATCGAAGGCCCAGGGGGCCTTAAAGGAACTGCAGGATTCCATCGGACCGGATGTGGCAACCAGCAAGATTGCGGCGGGCGTGGTGGCCATGGCGGAAGGGGAGAAACAAAAGGGAATCAAGTATTTTTATGAGGCAGACCAGCAGCAGCGGGCCTCGGGAATTTCGAATCCGAAACTGGATGAAAGGCTGTTTTATGCCTTGCGGGAGGGTGAATATCAGGGATTGGCATTGCAGTATGCGGTGCGGGCACTGGTGTCCGGAGGCCGCTCCGAGCGGCTGCTGATCGATGGTATGCAAACGATGCTGCAATTGCGGGGATCCCAGTATCTGGGGGAGATGAGCCAGTTTTTCGATTTGTATGAAAAATATTACGGAAAGGGCAAAAATTATCCGGAGGAATACATAGCCATCCGCACGAATTATTATTTGCGGCAGGGAAAATACCAGGAGGCA
>JAKJEP010000432.1:2636-2886 GCA_022705365.1 Planctomycetota bacterium
CGGGGGATATTGGCAGATTATCGGGGGGAGAAGGAGGAATTCAGGATTTTGCAGGCCCGCTCGCTGGATACCGAGGCAGAACGCCTGGCCGCTTCGACGGCACTGGCGTTGGAGAATCCATCCAATCTGAATCTGGTGAACATGTTATATACTTTTTATATATCGGAAGGAACGAAAGATCCGTCCGCATATGAGCAGGCACGGAAGGTGATCGATGCGGCGCTGGTGGTTAGTCCGGAGAATCTGTCTT
>JAKJEP010000433.1 GCA_022705365.1 Planctomycetota bacterium
GGATTACGAAATGGGCCGGCTGGGCAGTGAAAAACCGGCGTTTGCCAGCATTGTGGCGTTTGGCGACCATGCGGCCCAGCCGCATGCAATTCCCGGAGCCAGGCGGCTGAAAAAAAGGGATACGCTGTTGTTTGACTGGGGGGCGACTTTAGGCGGTTACAGAAGTGACTTGACACGGTGTTATGCCGTCGGTAGAATCCTGCCTGTTTTTGCGGATGCCTACCGCCGGGTATTGGAAGCGCAAATGGCTGCTATATCGGCAATTAGGGCGGGAGTGAGGCTGAAGGATGTGGATGCGGCGGCCCGGAAAGTGCTCCGCGGCAGCGGTTTGCCGATGTACGGGCATGGGACCGGCCATGGCCTGGGCAGGCAGGTGCATGAAGGGCCGTATGTGAACGGCAAGCAGGAAATGGAGATGCGTGAAGGTATGGTAGTGACGATTGAGCCGGGAGTTTATGTACCCGGCGGTTATGGAATTCGGATCGAGGATGACGTTTTGGTCAGTTCCAAGGGTCCGAAGTTGTTGAGCCGACTGGCCAAGGATTTTGACTCGATTTTGCTGAAATAGCTGAAATTCATAAAAGAACCGTATAGCCGCTACATGAAAGCGGTGGAAAAGGACGGATCGATCATGGAAGTGAACCATATTAAAGAACTGGTAGAGATGATGAAGGAAAACGATCTCAGTGAGCTGGAGATTGTGGATGGCCAGACGCGGGTGATGCTCAAGCGGGGAACGGCACAGCCGGCCACGCAGGTGGTGGCCATGCCGCATCTGGTGGGTGCCGGTGGTATGGCGGCCATGCCGGTATTGGAAGCGGCTGCAGCCGGGGTGGTCTCCGGCAAGGGCAAGGAGGAGAATTCGAATCTGGTTCAGATTCAATCCCCCATGGTGGGAACATTTTATTCGGCTCCGAGTCCTACGGCAAAGCCTTTTGTCGAGGTCGGTTCGAAGATTGAGGAAGAGACGGTTGTCTGCATCATCGAGGCGATGAAGGTGATGAATGAGATCAAAGGGGAGAAAAAGGGGATCATCCGCAAAGTGCTGGTGGAAAACGGGGCAGCGGTGGAATATGGGCAGGCTTTATTTTTGGTGGAATTAAACTGAGGCAAAATGTTTTCAAAAGTATTAATAGCGAATCGGGGAGAAATCGCCCAGCGCATTATCCGTGCCTGCCGGGAGATGGATATCCAGACGGTAGCCGTTTATTCGGAAGCGGACCGGGGGGCGCATTATCTGGATCTGGCGGATGAGCGGGTCTGTATCGGGCCGGCGGAGTCGGGTGAAAGTTATCTAAATATACCCCGGATTGTCAGTGCGGCTGAGGTTTCGAATGTCGATGCGATCCATCCGGGGTACGGATTTCTGGCGGAAAATGCCTATTTTGCGGAAGTCTGCCGGGACTGCAAGATACAGTTTATCGGTCCTGATCCGGAGTCGATGCGTCTGCTGGGGAATAAGGTGGAGGCACGGAATCTGGCCCGGAAGGCGAAGGTGCCGGTGACGCCCGGGTCGGTGGAACCGCTGGAGGATGAGGAGGCAGCGGCGGAACTGGCGGCCAAAATCGGGTATCCGGTGATTATCAAGGCATCGGCGGGGGGAGGCGGCCGGGGGATGCGGATTGCGCATAACGAGATGACGCTTCGGGCGGTATTTCACAGCGCCCGGAGCGAGGCGGAGAAGGCGTTCAAGAATTCCGAGGTTTATATAGAGAAGTTTCTGGATCAGGCGCGGCATGTGGAAGTGCAGATTCTGGCGGACCGGGCGGGGAATACGATCCATTTGTGGGAGCGGGATTGCAGCCTGCAGCGGCGGTACCAGAAGGTGATTGAAGAGTCACCCGGTCCGTCGCTGAAGCCGGATGTGCGGGAGGAACTGTGCAAGGCGGCGATCCGGATTGCCAAGGAAGCCAATTATGTGAATGCCGGGACGGTGGAATTTCTGCTGGATGCCAAGGATAATTTTTATTTTAGCGAAGTGAATACCCGGATCCAGGTGGAGCACCCGGTGACGGAGATGGTGACGGGGCTGGACCTGGTGCGGTGGCAGTTGCGGATTGCGGCGGGGGAGCATATGAAGCTGCGGCAAAAGGATATCCATCATACGGGGGTGGCCATCGAGTGCCGGATCAACGCCGAAGATCCGCGGAATGGTTTTTGCCCCTGTCCGGGCCGGGTGGAGCAGTTTATCGCGCCGGGCGGCAACGGGGTGCGGGTGGACAGCCATGTGTACAGCGGGTATAAGATTTCCCCGTATTACGATTCCATGATCGGCAAGGTGATCGTGTATCGCAAGACGCGGGCGGAGGCGATTGCGTGCATGAAGCGCAGTCTGGACGAATTTTTGATTTCCCCGATTAAAACGACGATTCCCTTGTGTCGAGAGATATTGTCGCATCCACAATATATAAAAGGTCAAGTGGATACCGGATTTATAGAACGAATGTGGTAGAGGTTAATGAGCAGTAAATTAAAAGGCAACGCGGTGGTAGGCCAGTCAGGCGGTCCTACCGGTGTAATCAATCAGTCTCTTGTAGGTGTGATCGAAGAGGTGTGTGAGCAGGATTGCATCCAGGATTTGTTCGGCGCGGTACATGGGGTGCGCGGGATCGCCGTCGGCGGCGCTGGGATCAACCCGGGACAAGCCGAACCAGGAATATTGCCACCGGATTTTTGAGATATTTCAGAAGAATAACGTGCGGTACTTTTTCTATATCGGCGGGAACGATTCGGCCAGCACGGCGCATATCGTGAATACGCTGGCGCAGGCAGCGAATTATGAGCTAAAGGTCTTTCATATTCCCAAGACGATCGACAACGACCTGCTGGTGACGGACCATTGCCCGGGTTTCGGGACGGCGGCGACGTTTG
>JAKJEP010000434.1:0-2535 GCA_022705365.1 Planctomycetota bacterium
TTCGCGGGTGCAATTGCGGCTGGACCCGCCGGAGCTGGGGATGCTGCGGATTGAGATGCGGCAAACCGAAAACGGGCTGATGCTGCAGATGCAGGCCAGCACGCCCAAGGCCCAGCAGATGCTGCAGCAGAGCAGCGGGGAATTGCGGGCGGCGCTGGAGTCGCAGGGATTCGCGAATACTCAGATTGAGGTACAGTTGCGGCTGGACCTGCGGAATGATTCTGCCTTCCAGGATTACCGGGAAACGGAGCAGGAAGCGATGTACCAGCAGGCGGATCAATTTGACACCCCGCAGCAGGGCGGCCAGGAGGAACATGCCGGGTGGCAGCCGGATGGGGACGTTTTTTCCGAGGGGGAAGTGACCCAGCCGGATCTGGATGCGGAAGAGGAGAAGAGGAGCCAAACGGTTTTGCATCCGGAATGGCAGGAGCTGGCCTTTGCCAGCCTGGATATAAGGATTTAGGTATGAAACGACAATCGATCCTGGAGAAAGGAGATGTTTTGTGACGGATGTATCCGCGTTAACCGGAACGAGTACCACCACGGCTGCTACGGCAGATGCCACCCAGACGCTCAGCACGGATGATTTTCTGCAACTGCTGCTGACGGAGCTGACCAATCAGGATCCGCTGGAGCCGATGACCAATCAGGACCTGCTGAACCAGATTTCGAGCATTCAGCAACTGCAATCGAATAAGGAAATGATGAGTTCGTTTGAGGGGATGGTGGATAAATTTGACGGATTTATCGACGGTTTTGACGGGTTCCTGGAGAATCAAAACAGCAGTATCGACCGGCTCGATAGTTTCATGGTGCGGCAACAGTTGAATTCCGCCAGCCAGATGATCGGGCAGATGGTTACCGGGAAAAACACCGCCGGGAACTTTACCGTGGGGAAGGTGGTGGCGGTGAATGTCGAGGAGGGCCAGGTCTTTCTGACGCTGGACACCGGGGAAAAAATCAATATGGATGATATGACCCGGCTGGGGGGGACCAGCAGTGAAAGCCTGATCGGCGAACTGGCGGTCGGCATGAGCCAGGGGGAAAATGTGGTGGGGGTGGTGGAATCGATGGAAATCGACAACAACGGCAAGGTGATACTGACGCTGAAAACGAAAAATGAGCTGGGGGAAGAAACGAAAGTGGAGGTTCCATTGGAGAATATCAGCCTGATCAATCAGGATACGGCGGGGTATTTAATCGGCAGCCAGGTGGAAGGTTTTGCCGGGGAGGAATTTGTGCAGGGTACGGTGACCAGTTATCAGCTCCAGTCCGATGGTGTGAATTTGATATTGGGCGGTATGACCGTACTGCCGCTGCTGGGTCTGACAGGAATTAACAATAGTAACAGCTAACAAGCTTCGGAGGTAGCCATATGGGTTTGACGTCATCTTTGTTCGCCGGTTTATCCGGAATGAAGACCAATGAATATCGCATGGATGTAATCGGGAATAATATCGCCAATGTGAATACGACGGCGTTCAAGTCGTCTCGCGTGACTTTTCAGACGCAGTTTTCCCAGACGTTTAATTTCGGGTCGGCTCCGAGCGGGCAGATCGGCGGTACCAATCCCATGCAGGTGGGGACCGGCAGCATGGTGGGTGTGGTGAATCGCGATTTTACGGGCGGATCGCCGGAAACCACCGGCAACAAGACGGACCTGGCGATTCAGGGGCAGGGGATGTTTATTTTGACCAAGTCGGACGGTTCGCAGGTGTTTACCCGGGATGGGAATTTTCAGTTCAATGCCGAGAATTATCTGCTCTCGGCGGACGGATATTTCCTGCAGGGCTATGGTGTGGACAGCGAGTTCAATATCGTGGAAGGGGCTTTGTCGAATTTGCGGATTCCGGTAGGGGAAGTTACCACGGCCAGCACGACCAGCTTCGCGCAGTTCAGCGGGGATCTGAATGCCGAAGGGGAGGTGGGCACTCTGTGTCCGGTGCTGACCAGTTCCACCACGCATGTGTTTACGAATGGTCTGGGCGGAGCTGCCGCGGACAGCAGTACGGCTCTGACGGATCTCTATGACGGCACAACCCGGCTGTTTTATACCGATAATGTGATTACGCTGGCGGAGGCGAATAAGGGGGGGGCCAATCTGCCGGCGGAGGAATTTGTTGTGGGTACGACGGGAACGACCTATGGGGAATTTGCGGCCTGGCTGGAGGAGGTGCTGGGGATCAATACCTCGGCGGATCTGCCGGATACGGGGGTGGATCTGGACGGGGATCTGACGAATGACCTGCCGGGAGTCTCTATCCAAAGCGACGGCAGTCTGGCCATCATCGGCAACTACGGCCGGTATAACGAGATTGTGCTGGCGGACGGCGCCATCACCGCTTCCAAAGGCAACTCCACCGATCTGCCGGGCAATACGCTGCCGTTCCGCTTCGAGAGCAATATTACGACCAGTGACGATCAGACGGCTCTGGGCGAAAGTGTACGGACCTCGTTTCAGGCCTACGATTCGCTGGGGGTGCCGATGCAGATTGTGATTACGCTGGTTATGGAATCCAAAACGGATGAGGGGAT
>JAKJEP010000434.1:2613-2869 GCA_022705365.1 Planctomycetota bacterium
GCGGAGGACCGCAATATTACCATAGATCATACGAACACCGGCGCTGCGACCCCCCAGACCATCACGCTGGATTTCAGCCGCATGGACGGATATGCCATGAACAGCGCCATCTCGCTGCTGAGCCAGGATGGCTTTATGGCGGGAACCCTGCAGGATTTTTCGATTGGTTCGGACGGGATTATTGTCGGTTCGTTTGACAATGGCCTGACCCGGCAGTTGGGTCAGGTGGTGCTGGCGACGTTCCGGAATTACGAGG
>JAKJEP010000435.1 GCA_022705365.1 Planctomycetota bacterium
TGCCCACTGGTGTTTTGATCCGATAACCGGGGTGATTTATGCGGACGATAAAAAATTTACGATGGACGGAACTGCCCACAGTTTATTGTAAAGACGAAAGAAACAGGTAAAGATATGGAAACTATCGTAAGAATGCCAAGATCCGGGGCGAAGGGCTTTGGCCGCACGGGATTTACGCTGGTGGAACTTCTTATCGTAGTGGTCATATTGGGGATCCTGGCGGGGATTGTCATCGCCGGCTTTTCCAATACCAGTACGGAAGCGAAGGAAAATATGCTCAAAGAGAACCTGCGGGTTATACGGACCCAGATCGGAGTTTATCGTGCCCAGCACATCGATGTTTCGCCGGGATATGCCGGCGGCGATGTCACGGGAGTACCCACCGAGATGGATTTTCTGGCCCAAATGACCGAAAAGACGGATCAATATGGTGATACTGCTACCGTTGATGTGGCATTTGGGCCTTATATGCGGGCCTGGCCGGTGAATCCGATAACCAAGAAATCGGCGGTATTAATACTGGGGAACGATGAGGAAGTACCGGATACGGTGGCGGAGGGGGACTACGGCTGGCTGTTCAAGCCTGATACCGTGGTATTCAAGGCGTACTGCGAGGGAACCGATGGTACAGGTGTATCGTATTTGGATTATTGAGAAATCGTAGATATTCTGGCGATGCGCTGATAGAATCAGTCAGAAACGTAATTTTTTTCCAAAATGGATTGTTTTCAATCAGGAGAAACGGCCATGACGGTAGTAGTAGATAAATATACACGGGTAGTATTGACGGTGATTGCCGTGCTGCTGAGCCTGGTGGCGGTGGGGATGTGGTGCCAGAGTCCGGCGATGATCGACAGCGCCCAGGCGGGGATTCCGGATTCCGGCCAGCAGTTAGACGAGGTGATTGCCCAGTTGAAAGAGGTGAATGAAAACCTCCAGGGAATCTCGGAGACCCTGGTATCGGGCGGTATGAAGGTTCAGGTCATGGAACCGACCGAAACCAAAAAGAAAGCGGCCCCCAAGGCGGTACCCGCGGTGCCTGCCGTTAAATAAGACGCCAGCGTCAAAAGCGCTTGGCCCCCAACTTCCGAAACGAAATGATCACCGGGCGTGAAACATGCAGGTCTTCCCGCTGCGCTCAGAGTGCGCCTGGAAAGAAGAAAACCATAAACGAGTTGAATGTGAGTATGATGAATCAAACCGGCCCAACCAAAGTGCGGGGATTTACCCTGGCCGAGGTTTTGACAGTGGTCGTGATTCTGGCGATTGCCGCAACCATCGTCATACCCATGATGGGGGATACCAATGATATGAAAGCCGCATCGGCGTCGCGGCAGATCGTCTCGACGCTTTTGTATGCGCAGACGCTGGCAATCGCTTCGCAGCAGAAACACCAGGTGGTATTTGACACGGCCAATAACCGCTATGAAATCCGGGACGAATCCGGCAATACCGTTGCGGATCCGGTGAATCCCAGCCAGCCGTACCGAATCAACTATGCGAATCATCCGCAGTTGCAGCCGGTGGCGATTGCCGATGCGGATTTTGGGGGTACGAATACCGTATGTTTTGACACGATCGGCAGAATGGTCGAGGGGGTTGCCAGCGATACGCTGCTGATGTCCCAGGGAACGATTTCCATCCAGGCCGGTTCCGAAGCAATGAATGTTCTGGTCGAACCGGTAAGCGGCCGAATCCATATAGCCGAATAGAAGCAATCCTACATACCACCCAAGAGAAAAAGGGATAAAAGTACGCATGGGTTTATTTCCTTCCCGACATACCAGCCGAATCGGCCTGGATATCAGTGAAAATGCCATTCGTCTGCTGCAACTGGAAAAGAACCATTCCCAACTGTCGGTGAAGGCCGCTGCGCAGTGTCATCTGCCGGACGAGATCCGGGAAGAAAACCGGCAGGGCTATCGCTGGTATCATTATTGTGTGCAAACCATCCGCCGTATGATCCGGGAGAACGGCTTCAAAGGGCGTTCGGTCCGGGTTTCTTTTTCGTTTGACCAGTTAGACTATGCCCTGCTGCAGATCTATACTTCCATTGGGCAGGATATGGACCAGGCGGTATGTGCCCAGGCGCGGGAGCAGTTCGGGTTTGAAGAACACTACGGGACGGTGGATTACTGGGAATCGGGCGAAGTGGGCAACGGTTCCGATTCCTGCCGGCAGTTTATCGCCTTTGGCGCCTCCGACTATATTTTGCAAAACACCCTCCTGATGCTGGAGGATATGCATTTGCGCTGTGCGGGGATCGAGCCGATGCCCTGCGCCCTGTTCCGTTCGGTGTGCCATGGCTGGCCGGAGCGTGATTTTGGCCGGTCCATGCTGATCGTTCATATCGGACTGGATTATTCGGTCGCACTGACCGGCAGGGGTAATTTTATGACGGGGATTCGGCGGGTGGATTATGGGTCGCAGGATTTTAACGACAGCCGGCCCCATCCGTTTGATTTTCTGGTGAATCCTCGTGAGGAACTGGTTAAAAAAATACGGGATTGCCGGGACTATCATCAGGCGATTTTTGAGGCGGAGCTACCGGAAACGCTGATTCTGACCGGTGAGCCGGTCCAAACCGGCTTTCAGGAGTTTTTACAGCAAAAAACCGGTTGTTCGGTGAATTTCTATCCTTTTTTTGCGGGGCTGGAAGATGCGAAAGCGAAAACGAGCGGGGGCCAGGATTTCGGGGCAAGCGGTTGGGCGGTGGGATTGGGATTGTGTCTCAAAGATTATGTTTCTGAGAAAATGGCAGTCGGATAGAGTTTGGGACCGATAACCCAGTGGGAATGGCAGGTTTGTAACACTTATAAAGGAAATAAATATGTAAGAATACGATTTGCGGTCAGGGAAACGTTCAGC
>JAKJEP010000436.1 GCA_022705365.1 Planctomycetota bacterium
ACCGGATTTTATCTTCCGGTCAATACCCGAATTTCCATCCCGTGCAAAATTGACGGAACCGCCAAAAGTCGTTACTGACATCCAAAAACGCCTCTGGCTCCTCAATAACAAGGTGTCGAAGAGCTTTTGACACAGGCGTCAAAATTCCGGAGTACACCGGTATGTGCCGCTATTAAAACCACCAAAGACCGCCATACACAAAAGGTTCAAAAAATTCATCGGATTATCATGGGATACCTTGAGTATAACATTTGTTAAAACAACTTACACTTTTCCGTTAGAAAACTTTTTAACACAAAAAGCTTTTATCTGAGTTTTTTCTGAATACTAATTCGAGTAAAAGACTTCCGGGTTGCATGATTTATTTGGTTCCGCTACAATCCGTCTCTGTTGCACGGATTAATGTATAGGAACTCAAAAATATGCAGAGAATTGGTCATGTGTCAATATCAACCTGTCCATTGCGGGCGAATACTTACTACTTGCCCCATGTTTGTAAAGACGCAAAAAAGATTGTAACCTTGGCCCGGGAAAAACCGTATCTAATCCGATAAAAAGGATTGAACCTCAGGAATTACCAAAACTAGATCTCAGGAGAATCACGCATGAAATTCACACGCCTTTGTAAATTATCCCTTGTTTTTTTATCGCTGATTCTGGGCCATACCGCCATGCTCTATGCCGCACCGTTCGATCCTTCTTCCTCCGATTACACCGGCCATAAAGGAATCACCATCTATGTCTCCAAACTGGGCGACAATTCCGACGGCAGCAGTTGGCAAAAGGCCTTCCACACGATCCAGGCCGCCATCCAGGCCGTTCCTGACGATAAGGGCGGCCATATGGTCATCATTCGCCCCGATACCTACGACGAAGCCAACCTCTACCCGGCCTTCAAAGGTGCCCAGGGCTCCTACAATGTCCTGGTCGGCGACTTCGACGGCCGCTATGGCTCCGGCGTCACCGGCTGGGTGGTGCAGGATTCCGGCGCTCCAGCGGTGGTTTTGCGCAATCACCCCAGCGAATGGGCCTGGCAGATTATTGAGGGCGACCCGGCCACCCAGTGGGGCCTGAAAAGCATCGACTGGTGGGGTCCGAACAAATGCGACCTGAAATTTTCCGGCGAACTCTTCGACCGCTGGATTTTCCGCAATATTTATTCCGCCGGCTCCGAGGGTGGTATCGGCTGGGACATGACGTGCAGCAAGGGTGTCGAATTCTCCGCTATCGCCGAGGATTGCGTCGGCACCGGCCGCTTCTGCGGCTTCGGTGTCGGCGGACACATCGGCCGGCCCGACGAACCGATCATTGCCCGCCGCTGCTTTTTCATGTGTTTCGACTGGTGGGGCGATGCCGCCGGAGCGTATGTCCGGGCGGAAAATCCGGAAAAACGCGATTGCTATGACGCGATTTTTGAGGATTGTACCATCGCCGGTCCGGATAATGCCCTGCAATGCGGCAATCCCGGTTTTGATGGCTACACCAAAATTCTGCTGAAAAATTGCCGCCTCTTCTCGTTGAATTTCTCCCAGCCGCGCGGCCAGCCTTCCACCGGCATCATCTACCACACCCTCAAAGGTCCCCTCCTCCATGTCGATCTGGAAGATACCATCCTGATGGGCTATAAGGTCTTCGGCAGCGGCGGCACCCAGTTCAACTGCCCCGAACGGCCGGACGGCGGCCCGATTTCCTACTCCGTCAAAGGCAAGGTCCAGGCCTATGTGCAGTTCGAACAGACCGTCCCCGAAGGCATCGAGCGACTGCGCTACTGGCCGGTGGAAGCGTTTGAAAGTCTTTTGCCCGATCGTTTCCATAACGACCAGATCGCCCGCTTGCGAGGGCAGGCGGCAAATCTGGACACCGACATGAGTGCTTTCCATGATGAATTATTGAATGTTCAACTGGTATTGGATTCTCAGCCGCAGGATATTACCGCCCATCAGCCGGCCGAACCGGACATGGACCTGGTGGGCATGGCCCGCTGGGCCTTACATGCCTTGAATAACAATCCCCGCCCGGCCCTGGATTACGAATGCCGTTTCAGTATGGATATGCTGGCCTATCCCCCCGGCCCCGTTGCTGACCAGCATGATCCCATTACCGCAGGGGATACCGAAAACCGGATGGACTGGGAGTTCGGCTATATGAAGGATATGTGCGGGGAGACCTTTGCCGATGAAATGGCCAAAGGCGTTCGCAACCGTATTCTGGGACACTTGAAGGAAGATAACCTTTGCTGGATTCCCACCGGTTCCTTTGCCCGCCTGCCGGGCCTCTGGGCGACCAACTGGACCACCGGCAAACAACTGGTAAGTTTCTGTGAAGATTATCGCCGCAGCGGCGATGAAAACCTGCGGAGTCAATGCCGCAAAATGTTCGAGGCCATGATTTCGATTGTGGACTGGGTGGATGGCCGTGCCTATTGCAAAGGTGGTAACAGTTGCTGGGGCAAAAACGGCTGGGCTATTACCGATTCCACCCCTTACTCCCCCGCCATGCTCCTGGAAGCGGTGGTCACCTATTACGAAACCTTCCGCGATCCGGAGGCCCTGGATTTTGCCATCGCGTTTGCCAAAGGGGAAATGGCCCAGGATCAGTGGCATAACTGGATTATGAAAGACCCCAGTACCTTAACGGACGAACAGAAGGAACAGGCGAAGCTGACCAGCTCTTTCATGGAGGTCTGGCCGACCGCCCCCATGTCCGCGAATCTCATGGTTCGCCCGGACGGTTCGTTCGATCATCATAGCCACATGCGGGGCCACTCCGGCTGGGGTATGGCCCATCTGGCTTCCATCACCCGCGATCCGGAACTGGTGGAATGGACCAAACGGCTGCTCGACTTCTTCC
>JAKJEP010000437.1 GCA_022705365.1 Planctomycetota bacterium
TGCATGTTGGGCTACGCCGCCGCCGGCGATGTCTTCGGGGCATCTCTCTATGAGCCGTTCGGACAAATCGATGTCGTCGGCAACCTCTACGGCGCCACCGCCACCAATCGCAATACCGGCGGCTACAGCGACAAAATCATCCCGCTGAGCCTCAAGGTCTGGGGCGCCCCGCAAGACCTGGGCAACGGCCTCCTCTTCAAAAACTACGATTCCGGCGGACTTTGGTGGGGATTGCATCAGGCGGTGGTAAATCACCGCTATTTCCGCAAAAATCCCGGCGAATGGGATAAACAGGCCCGCCGCATCATGAAGGACGCCCGCAAAAACTGGAGCCTGGAAAATATGGTCGCCGGCTATATCACCGCCTACGAAAAACTGAACCGCGGCCATCCGCTGGCCTGAGGCGCAAAGGTCCTTTCTTGGGGCTATCGCCTTCGGTTTTCGTTTGATCCCGCCTGCACAGCCCTGTTTTTCATCTGGCTGCTCTCATGGATTCAGGCCTACCGCATGATACCGGATCACAGCAGCTCCCGGCTGTTCCGCTATCTCCACCGGCAGGCCTTTTTCCCTCAGTTCCTTGCCGGTCAGGCGGACGGTCCGGCCGGTATCCATATCGGTCAGTTCATAGGCAGTTTCCGGCAGCAGGCCGTGTAATTTTAAATCGATACCGTAGAAGGTATTCCGGGGCCGCCGGAAGGCCTGGATAAAACCACGCCCCTCTTCCGGCCGGTCAAACTGCCAGGCCAGCCAGGCATCCTCACCGGTAGCATACGGCGTCAGCGGATAATAATCCCCCCGGTAATCCGGTGCAAATACCCGCCACTGGCCCAGCAGGGTCCGCATCAGATCATAGTCCAGAGTCTTATTGCGGGCATCGCAATTCAAAACAATCGAAGGATAGGTATTGCTGCGAAAATGATACCGGTCCAGCACCAGAGCTCCGGAACCGAAATAGGGAACCCAGAAAAACAGGCCATAGCTGTGACACTGCATCCCGATCGGTTCATAGGCATAATCACTGCGCCAAAGCGGAACCGAACGCTGCAGGGTTTCCAGATCGATCCGACGGCCGCCGGAAGCACAGGTATCGATCAGCATATCCGGTTTCAGTACCAGCAAGTCATCCCAGAATCGCAGATACCCCTCGATATACCGGATTTCCGTGATACCCTGGCGGTCCCCGGCATCGTTGGCCCGCCAGAACAGCAGCGGCTCGATATTGAAATCCTGCCGATAGAGGTCGATGCCCTGTTCTTTGATCAATTTTGCGTAGTGCTTGAAGATCCAGTTTCGAGCCTCTTCGTTACCCATGTCCAGCAGATACCGGCCCTCCAGTCTCTGCCCCTGATTAATCGTTTGCTCGATGCCGGGCACTTGCGGCGGCTGGAGCAGCCACTGGGGATGATTCTCATACAGCCACGAACCGGTCCAGATGTGTTCCGGCTCAAACCATACAATAGTCTTCACGCCCCGGGCGTGGGCATGGTCGCTGATCGGCCGCAGGCCGCGGGGAAACCGGGCCGGGTCCGGTTCCCATTGATCCACCACCAGCCCGCCCCACTTCGGCTCAATGAGATACCAGCCGGCATCCATCCACCAATAGTCCAATGGGATGCCTTCTTCCAGATACCGGTCGATAAACAGGATTTGCGTCGCTTCGGTAGCCTGGGTCATCTCCCCGTAATATTGAGAGCTGGCCGCCTCCAGCAGCGGCGGCAGGGGCTGGCCCGCCAGCCGCGGCTGATTGTGCTCTATCATCCAGCGGCGCCAGAGATTCTGACCCCGCAGCCAATCGCCTTCATAAAACAAAAATACTATTTTGGGAGATCGTACCTGCTCACCCGGCAGCAGCTTGAAATGAGTTAGCTCCTGTCCGGCCCGAAGATGCGTCCCTTTCTGCGGCTCCGCCTGCATTTGCATCTGCCACTGGCCCGGCCACCCGACCACCGCGATCAGGCCGCTGTCCGGGGCTGACAGATTGAAATAAGGAAAATTTTGATCGGTCGGCCGCCCGCCATAAGGAGCAAAGACCACGGGCTGATCCGACGGCACCTCCATACTCAACGGGCGGTAGGACTCGACGCCGCGCCCATCCCCATAGCTGTAATGCAGCGTATGCTTTTCTTCCTTGCCGGTGGCCCAGCAAAAATCCAGCGGCAGAATATCCTGTAAAATCGGAGTATCAGACTGAGAAGTGTTTTGGAAATACAACGTCCATTCCACTACGGGAAAGTCCCGCCAACTCACGATTTCACATCGTACAGCCAGCCCTGTTTGACCGTCCAGAGCTTTCCAGACCTGACGGCTGCGATTCTCCTCCTGTTCCTCCCTGGACCGGGAAATCTTCCACGAACCAATCAAATCCCGCGAAGCCGCTTTATCATACACAAACGAAAAAGGCAGCGGATCGGCCGATTCCGTCATCTGCCCAGCCAGCCAGGCATCCCTGCGCTGCATTTCCTGGGGACTCGGCACCACCGCTAGAAGACTGCTGCATACAAAACACAGATAACCGAAAAGGAAAAGGGAATTTTTACACTTCACAGCCGGTGTCTCCTTTCATCCAAATGCAGACTTAATGTAGCAATCTGGGGCGAGAGTGGTTTTATTTACATTTCGCCAGCAGTTCCTTACGAGCCTGGACGCGGAGCCTGGCATTTTCGTAACGCTTGATCTCTTCTTCGGTTTCCGGCTGGATCGGCGGTACCACGGTTGGTTTTTTATCCTGATCGAGGGCAACAAAGGTCAGATAGGCGGTAGTTGCCTCAATCTGCTGTCCATTGCATGGATTTTCACGAATCACCTTGACTCCCACTTCCATGGAAGTTCGACCGACATAATTTACGCG
>JAKJEP010000438.1 GCA_022705365.1 Planctomycetota bacterium
TACTTATGTTTTATATCACTTTCTTCATCTTTTGTTATACTTTATTCAACATTTACCAACTCAACCTAACCGTTACAAATTACCAAATATCTTATCCATCTTACCAAAAATCTTACCCAACCGTTACAATCATTATAATCCCTACTTTATTATCGGACCATCACTTTCCACGTAAAATAAAGACTTACAGCAATTTCCCGTCCCTTAAAATAGAGACTTATATCAATTTCAAAAATCGGAAAATAACGACTTATGATAATTTCCCAAAACCAAAAATTACCACTTACAGCCGTTTTCCAAAACTCAAAATAAAGACTTACAAGCGACCAGCGGGAGCGTCGCCTTGGTAAAATGCCCGCGGCGCGAGTGGTGCAGGCTTGCCTGCTTACATACGATTTCGTTTCTGATCTTCCGTCGCCTGCTGGAGGATCTTTTTCTCTTTTCCGCTCAGGCTCTGAATCCCCTGTTCATGCACCTTGGCCAGGATCCGGTCCAGCTCATATTGCAGCATCTCCCTCTTCTTACTCTTTTTCTGATAAGAGGTTGCGCTCAATCGCGACAGCCATGCCTTTACATACGCCCTGCCAACCCACACAAATCCCGTCGCCATCCCCCCCAGATGACACAAATCCCCGCCCGCGTTAGCCATATTTGTCAAGACGGATAACATATACACCACGCATAGCAGAATCGCCGCAAGTCGAATTGGCACAGGGAATAATATCAAAATGACCGTAACCTGTGGAAAGAGCACCGCACACGCCGCCAGCATCCCCAGAATCCCCCCCGATGCCCCAATGATATATTCACCGCTTAGCCAGCCAATCGAAGTAAAAACGACAAACAAAAGCCCACCCACCAAACCACATGTCAAATAAAAGGTTATGAATCGTTTCGCTCCCCAGCTTCGTTCCAGCAGCGGCCCCAGAAAATACAGCCCGATCATATTGAACAGCAAATGAAAGGGCGTTCCCGTGTCATGCAGAAACTGAAACGTAATCAGCCGCCATACCTGAAAAGGATGATAAACCGTTGCGGCAAATAGGGTTTCCAGCTTCCCCCTGAAAACCAGTTGCAGCAGAAAAATCACGCAATTCGCGATAAGCAGGTACTTTACCATCTGGCTGGGCCGGGGCAGGCCGAAGCCGCCCATTCTACCGCCGCCCATCCCATAAGGTTCCTGATAATATTGCCGGTCCTGAAAACTCACGTACAAGTTCCTTTCTTTTCGCTTGTTACAAACCTATCATATCGCCCCCATCGAATAAATCAAGCAAATGCCGGAGAGCGTTTCCTGTTTTACGGCAGGCATTTACATCCGGTTCGATTTTTCTTGTAATCACCTCCGTTCTGACTAGACTTATCTATATGCTGCAAAAGAAAAAACGGATAGTACTGCTTGGTTCGACCGGTTCCATCGGCCTGAACAGTCTGGCAGTTATCGATTCCCTGCAAGATTCGTATGAATTGATCGCGGTCAGTGCCCATTGCAAATGGCAGGTGCTGGCGGAGCAGGCCCGTAAGTACCGGTTAAATAGAGTAGTAATAACCGATCCCCTGTATCTGGATCCGCTGCAAAAGGCCCTGGCGGATACCTCTACGGAGGTCATGGGTGGTCCGGAATATCTGGTGGAATTGGCGACGGATGAACGCTGCGATATCCTGATTGTCAGTATTGTGGGAGCCGCCGGCCTGCCAGCCGTAGTAGCAGCCGTGAAGGCGGGAAAAACCGTGGCCATCGCCAACAAGGAATCGCTGGTGGTGGCCGGCTGCCTGTTAATGCCTATGGCGCAAGAGTATAACGCCACCATCCTGCCGATTGACAGTGAACATTCCGCCATTCTCCAGTCGATGCACTCCGGCCGGCGGGAAGAGGTGGAAAAGGTCATAATTACCTGTTCCGGCGGCCCTTTCCGTAAATGGACTTCCGAACAGCTTGCCGGTGCGACGGTGGCCCAGGCCCTGCAGCATCCGACCTGGAATATGGGTCCGAAAATCACCATTGACTCCGCCACGTTAATGAATAAAGCCCTGGAAATTATTGAAGCCCGCTGGCTTTTCGGACTGGATCCGGAACAAATTGAAGTGCTTATCCATCCGGAGTCGATAATTCATTCATTGGTAGAGTTTTGCGATGGTTCGGTGATAGCCCAGCTATCCAATCCCGACATGAAACTGCCGATTCAGTATGCCCTGACCTACCCGCACCGGCTGCCTTGCACCACCCGGCGGCTTAAACTCAGTGAATTGGGTAAGTTAACGTTTGAACCGCCGGACAGGAACCGTTTTCCCGCCTTGCGGCTGGGGTTCGAGGTGGCGCGTCAGGGCGGTACGGCTGGGGCAGTCCTCAATGCCGCCAATGAAGCGGCGGTTGCGGCGTTCCAGGCCGGTAAAATTGGTTTTCGCCAGATAGCCGAACTTACCGAGCATTGCCTGCGTAGTCATAAGTGGATAAAAAATCCGAGTTTGGATCAACTGCTGGCCGCGGATCGCTGGGCCAGAGAAATGGTCGCCAGCCCCGAAAAAACGGGGGCTAAAGTTTCGTAATTGCTTGTTTTATAATTTAGTAAAAAGATTTTGAGGTATCTATGTCGGATCAGACAAACGTTCCCGTGGAAAAGAAAGAATCAAATAGATTTTTCCAGATATTGATGCTGGCGATTTTAGCGGGAGGCGGCATATATTTGATGGGGCATCTGGACAAAGTTTGGAATATTATTCTGGTTTTAGCCGGTTTCGGGGCGGTGGTTTTTGTGCATGAGCTTGGCCATTTTATTGCGGCTAAATCTGTAGGAATCAAGGTGGAAGGATTTGCCTTGGGTTTTG
>JAKJEP010000439.1:0-2269 GCA_022705365.1 Planctomycetota bacterium
CGACAGGAAAAATCAACCTGAAACAGGAATTGCCGGCGGGCGATTCCCTCATCCAGGCGCAGTTGAAAGTCAACAATCCGCGTTTGTGGGAATTGAACGATCCCTATCTGTATCGCGTAACCTGCCGCGTGCAGGCCGAGAATACGGAGATGTTTGATGAGCGGAGCCGGCAGTGCGGATTTCGGGACTTTCGGCTGGAGAACGGCTACTTTCGACTAAACGGCAAACGAACTTTTATCCGCAGCGCCCATACCGGCAATGAAAGTCCGATCACCATTTATTTTCCGTATGACAAGGATTACTTTCGCCGGGATCTGCTGAATGTCAAGGTCATGGGCCTGAATGCGATCCGGTTTATTGCCGGTGTGGCCCGGCCCTATCAACTGGACCTGTGCGATGAGATGGGCCTGATGGTCTATGAAGAGTGCATGGCGGCGTGGTATCTGGAAGATTCCCCTTTCATGGTAGAACGTTTTGATAACACGACCCTCGGTATGATCAAACGGGACCGCAGCCATCCCTGCATCATCATGTGGGGCCTGATGAACGAAAATTTTGCCGGGGAGGTTTTCTTTCATGCCCTGAATTTCCTGCCGAAATTGCGGGCCATGGACAATAACCGGCTGGTGATTCTCAACAGCGGCCGCCATGACGGCCTGACCGGCGAAACAACCTTTGCCGGCGTCCATCTCTGGCGGATGGCCAATTCACCGGAGCTGAATATCAGTTTTAATCCGGGGACTGAAGTAATTACCTGTAAGGGGAGTACCTGGCAGCCGGGGCAGGTGGCCTTCCATCCCGGCCTGAACGGGGAATACACGGTGATGCGCTGGAAGGCACCAACTGATGGATCCTATGATATTGCTGCGGATTTTGAAGGGATTGCCAAACCGCAGACCACCTCGGCTATCCATATTTATCATAACAGCGAATCCTTGTTTAACGGACTTATAAATATCGATGGCCATGCCAATACCGCCCATTACCAGGGCCAGGCCAAGGTGCGGAAGGGGGATAAAATCGATGTGGTGGTGGGCATCGGCAACGACGTTCCCTTCGGTGATACCACCGCTCTGAAGATGACCATCACCGGGCCTGAGGGAGCAGTCTATGATGCGGTGGCTGATTTTACCACGGACCGCAATCCCAACGGCTGCTGGCAGTACGGCTGGCTGAAACCGGATAAAATCCCGAATTTGAATACCTTCTCGCTGTACGATCAGAAAGAGCCGAAATATGGAGTAGCCATCGGCACGGTCAGCAATCCGGGGATGCTGGAATGGCAGGACATCCTTTCCGACCGGCACCCGTATCCCCAGGCCCCCCACACGGCCTCCACGATCCAGTATTTACGGACCTTCGACGGCGGCAAACCGCCGCTGTTCGTGTCCGAGTACGGGGTGGGCAGTTCGATCAATCTGGCACGGATGATGCGACTCTATGAACAGTTTGACAGCACTCATGCGGGGGACTATAAATTTTATCACGAGAAATACGAAAAATTCCTACTCGACTGGGACGCCTGGAAGCTGGCGGATACCTTTGGCCGGCCGGACGATTTCTTCCAGGCGGAGATCAATATGATGGGGCAGTTGCGCCTTTTCGGCATCAATGCCCTGCGAGCCAATCCGAATGTAATCGGGTATAGTCTGACGGGTGCTGTGGACCAGGGCTTCAGCGGCGAAGGACTGGTAACGACCTTCCGGGAACTGAAACCCGGCACGGTGGACGCCCTGTTTGACGGGCTGGCGCCGCTGCGCTGGTGTTTGTTCGCCGAGCCGATTACCGCTTATAAGGATAAGCCGATCCTGCTGGAAGCCGTACTGGCCAATGAAGATGTGTTGTCGCCGGGCCAATATGAAGCCGAACTGCTGGTTTTGGGGCCGGATCAGAAGCGATACCTCCAACGCGATATTGCCGTTACGATTCCGGAACCAGCGAATGGAACGGAACCTCCCTACGCCCTGCCGATATTTTCCGAAGAGGTGCGGATCGACGGGCCGGAGGGCGAGTATCGCCTGGTGGCCGGATTCAAAGAGAAGGCGGCCGCCGCCGGAGGACAGGCGAAATTCTATCTGTACGACCGCCGGAACATGCCGCCGGTGGAGCCGGAGGTGGTCCTCTGGGGTGAGGATGCGGAACTGCGGGACTGGCTGGCCGATAATGGGATTACCGTTCGCTCGTTCGATTCGGCGGTGCAGCCGGGCCGCGAGTTGATTCTGGTTTCGAGCAAGCCTTACGCCAATGGCCGCCGCGCAGAATTCCGCGA
>JAKJEP010000439.1:2291-2546 GCA_022705365.1 Planctomycetota bacterium
CCCGCCGTATCGGGCAGGGTTCGGCGGCGGTATTCCTCTCTCCCAAGGTATTCTTCAAGCGGTTTGACTGGTTCGGCTGGCCTGACAGGCCGCTGGGCTGGCTGCCGCTGAAGGAAAAAGGGGAGGTCATTACCCTGATGAATATCGGGCTGTACCATGCGGACCGCTGGCTGAAACGGAATCCGATTTTCGACGGCCTGCCCTGCGGCGGCATGATGGATTACTTCGTCTATCGGAATATTACCGCCAATGAGG
>JAKJEP010000439.1:2597-2825 GCA_022705365.1 Planctomycetota bacterium
TAAATCGGGCCTGCAACTGGCGGAATACAACTTCGGGGCCGGCCGCTTTCTGCTCAACACCTTGTTAATCCGGGAAAATCTGGGGACCGATCCCGTGGCCGAAAAAATCCTGCGGAATCTGCTGCGTTATGCCGGCCGGGATGTATCCCAGCCCATTGTACCGCTGCCGGATGATTTTTCGCAGCAGTTAATCGAGATTGGCTATTGAAACGAGAATGGATATGAAAA
>JAKJEP010000043.1:0-256 GCA_022705365.1 Planctomycetota bacterium
CACCCCGTACCCCTTGGGGTAATAATGCCGGGGCGAATCCACATGGCTGCCGGTATGGGCCGACATCTCCACGAACGATACATTCGAGTTTTCCCCCTCCTCGATATCCCGCTGCAACTGCCGCCGGTAAGGAACGTCTTTCGGATAGGATACCATCTCATTATCGAGGGTCATGGAAATATCGTGTATAATCAGATTTTCAGCCATCGTTTCCCTTTCTTTGAAAAGCGGTTCCGGTTCGATGGTGCCAAACATC
>JAKJEP010000043.1:266-8631 GCA_022705365.1 Planctomycetota bacterium
GCTGCTCCAATAGATGTTAGTATATGAATTTTTCCTGTTTTTTCAATTCAAAAAGGATTGTGAAGATTGGATTTACAGATTGGCAAGCCGGCCGCCCCCACCGAGAGAAGAAAAGGACTGGTCAGGCGGGGGGCTTTCTGGTATAATAAAAACCATATGAAACGTGACGGAACCTCCAAAAGTCGATTTAGACATCCAAAAACGGCTCTGGCTCCCCAATAACAAGGGGTCGAAGAGCTTTTGACGCTGGCGTCAAACGTTGTTTGGTTTCCATTAGCCAGGTTGATGATGAAAAAACGGTTTATTGGTATTGGGAATGCCTTATTCGCCCTCTGGTGGATTGTCCAGGGTTCCTCTCCCGTCTGGGCACAGCCCAACACCGAACCGGCTGGTCTGGATACCATTGGAGTTCGGGAACTGATTGCCATCCAGCCGAACCTGACCGGCCAACTGGTAAGTGTCGGCCTGGTGGAATTGCCCGAAATCAGCGATGCCAATCAGCCCTGCTATGCCTTTTTACCCAACTTCGAGCATCGGGCCTTTTCGCACTTGAACCTGGAAGGTTTGTATTATTACGACAACCCCCATCGGCCCCCCTGTTATTCCCGCCATGCCACCATGATCGCCGGGATCCTGTTCGGCCATGATGAGCAGGCCGCCCTGAACGGTCTGGGTGCCTTTACCTACCGCGGTATCGTGCCGGACGCCGCCGCCCATGTCTATGAAGCCAACTGGTTTATCTATAAACAGGCCGCCCATGTTGCTTCCCCGACCCTCAACGACGATGTCCTGAGCATAAGCTGGGGAACCGATGCCGCGGACCGCATTACCATGTGGTGGCAGTGGGGCTTCGATGCCCTCGTGGAACGCGACAGCACGGTGATGGTCGCTGGCTGCGGTAATGGAACGGATGGTTTTACCGGCATCAGCAAGCCCTCCTGGGGGTACAATGTCATTAGCGTCGGGACCGCTGGCAATCTGGGCCGGTTTCCCGATAATCTCCGCTATGCAGGTCCGCCAGCTGCACAAGACAGCAGTTTCGGTCCCACCGACGACGGCCGGTGCAAGCCCGATCTGATTGCCTGTGGTTTCAGCCTGGGTCCCAGCGCTGATTCGCTCTCCGATTATTGCCATGACCGGCAATCCAAAAGTTTCAGCAGCTTTGCCGCTCCCCAGGTCGCAGGCGCCGCCGCCTTGCTCATCGACGCCGCCCGCCAAAATATGATTCCCGACGGTGACGATCCCCGGGTCATCAAAGCCCTGCTGCTCAACGGCGCCCAAAAACTCCTCGGCTGGCATAAGGGCCTGGTGGACTCCAATGACGACGCCGCGGTGCCGCTGGATTATCAGCAGGGGGCCGGACTGGTCAATGTCATGGCCTCCTATCAGCAGTTGATGGCCGGGGCCTCCAACAGCCCGGCTAGCGGCGAAAATATGGGCTGGGATTTAAATCGTCTCAGTCTCGATCCGAACGATCAGGACGCTGTCCAGGTCTATTTCATGCCCCAGACTCTGCTGCCGGGCCGATACCTTCACGCCACTCTGTGCTGGTACCTAAGTTATGAAATTAAAGGAATTTACCGCCCTCTGCCTTTGCATGACCTCCGCCTGGAATTGTGGACCGTAAACGAATACGGGCAACTGGATACCCTGCTGGATTATTCGGACAGCCCCGTCGATAATGTCGAACATATCTATTTTCAGAATCCCACCGAACAGTATGTCGCCTTGGTTGTGCGGGGCATTCCCGACCCGGATCATCCTGCCGATTACGAAACCTTCGCCCTGGCCTTTTCAGAGGTGGACTCTTACTGGCAGGGCGACCGGCTGGCCGGGGATTTGAATCTGGACGGCCTGGTCGATCAGCAGGACATCGCCGCCTTACTCCGCTGCTGGCGTCTGACCAGGACAGAATCAGCCCCCGTAGCCCTGCAAAATTACCCCGCCGGTGATATCAATTTCGATGGGACCATCAACATGGCCGACCTGCAAACCCTTCTCCAGCAATGGCAACAGCGTAGTCCCTGGCATGCAGGTCACTACGCTGTGCAATGATGGTGATTTTTTTGTAATAGGTTTGTTTGCCAAACCCTGGTATATGCCGGTTTCTATTTGGGGATCATCAGCAGCATGAATACCATGCCGAACAGGCCGACCGTTTCCACAATCCCCATCGCGATAATCATAAAGGCCAGCCCTTTGCCTTCGCCTTCGGAGATGGCCCGGCAGGCTGCCGCCCCAATCAACCCCTGCGACCAGGCGCTGATGAATTCCGCCAAACCGCCCCCCAGCGCTATCCCCAGAAAAGTCCCGCCATGCGCGGCCACGATTTCCGGATTGTCAATAATCCCCCCTTTCAGACCGATCAGCATCAGAACAAACGCATAAATCGTCTGCGACAGCGGCATACCGGTAAGAATAATATAGGAAAAATTCAGCGGTTTGCCCGCCTTGGCTTCTTTGGCCCACGCCCCAGCCGCCGCCCGGCCAGCCGCCCCAATCCCCAACGCACTGCCCAAAGCGCCCAATCCCAATAACAATCCCAATCCCAACTGGCCGAAAAACACCGAACTTTCCATAAAAACTTACTCCTTATTGAGTTACGTAATCCGTGCTACGGATCTCTTTTCGTTTCATCTGCTGTATTTTCGGATGACGAGCATCCCAAAAACAGCCAATGCTCCCTTTTTCGTGAATCCACAGTACACGATTTTGCTATTATCGGATGAACCAGACCCCAAACACAATTTTTTCTGGTAATGTTTTTCTCCGATGCTACAATTATCCCAGTTAATTAGTAAAGTCAGGTCCGATAAGCCTATACTGCTTTAAAAAGAGGTTTCTAATGCCGCTTCCCGATGCTGGTAATAATGGATTAGAACGTTTAGTTGAAAAACGAATCGACCAATGGCATACCGAACAGAATCAAGTCCTCAAACTTCCCCACCTGGAAGAAGGCCAGGCGGAAATCGACTATATCACCATCAGCCGGGAAACCGCCAGCGGAGGCGAAGAAGTGGCTGCCATTCTGGCCGATTTGCTCGCCTGGCAGGTCTATGACAAGGTTATTCTTGACTACATGGCCGAAAACATGAATGTCCATAAGGAAGTGGTCGAAAGCGTCGATGAAAACGCCTCCGTCTGGATCGGCAACTGGCTCAAATCCCTCTTCAAAGACCGCCCCGAAAAACAGTCCGATTACTGCCGCCATCTGGTCAATACCCTGCTGATTATCGCCCAGCATAAAAAAGCCATTATTATCGGACGGGCCGCCGGCTTGGTACTTCCACACGAAAAAGGCATAAGTGTCAGAGTCATAGCACCTTATGAATTGCGTTGCCAACGCTGGGCCGAACAAAAAAATATCCCTCTCAAAGAAGCCCAGGCCCAGGTAAAAAAATTCGACACGGCCCAGAGGGCCTTTGTCAAAAGCTTCCTGAGCGAAGATATCGACGATCCCAATCATTACGATATCATCTGCAGTACCGAAAAACTCAGCCCCACCTCCGTCGCCAAACTCATCTGGCGAACCCTGGATCAGCGCCAAATGCCCACCAGCTAATCCGCCTGTTTCACCGGTTTTTCACAATAAAAAGGGGTAGAAAAACTTTTTACGCTGGCGTCAAATATAGGTCCATTTTAATCTTATGCTGTTAATTTGCCGAAAATTATATGGTTAAAGTTTAACTTTGTACGAAAATTTTGCCAGTAGAGGTTTCACTATGACAGAAACGATTGAAACATTCGTATCCCGACTGCACCAGGAGGGGATCCAGGCCGGCAACGCGGAAGCCGAAAAAATCCAGGCGCAGGCCCGCCGGCAAGCAGATCAAATCATCCAGGACGCCCGCCAGCAGGCCCAGCAAATCCTCACCCAGGCCCAGGCGGAAGCCGCTTCCTCCCTCGAAAAAGGCAAGACCGAACTGCAATTGGCCGCCCGGGATACCATCTTAACCCTCCGCTCCAAAATCATACAGATCCTCCAGACCGTTCTGCGGGGAGCGGTCAAACCCGCCCTAGAAGACGGCGAGTTTCTCCGCTCGCTCCTGCGGGATATCGTGATGCAATATGCCCAGGCAGACAGCGAAAAAGGCCGCCAAATCAAGATTAACCTTACCCAGGATCAGTACAAAAAACTGGCGGATTGGGCCATTGAAAAGGCACACCAGGCCGTCCAGGAAATGGGCATGAGCCTGGATTTGAAAGGCACTCTCCACCAGCCGGGTTTTGAATACCAGGTGGGCGACGCCACCGTCGAAGTAACCGTGGAATCAACCGTACAAATGCTCATGCAGTTTGTCAGCCCCGCCCTGACCGACCTCCTGGAGCAGGCAGAAAAAAATATTCCTTCGTAAGGATTTTCCGGATGTCCGGGATCAATTATTATCTGTTGTCCGCCTTGCCGGGCCTGGGGGAACCGGGCAGCACTCCGCCGATTACCCGGCAGGAGCTGTACAAAATGGTTTCCGCCAGCCCCGCTGCGGCCCGATTGCTGGAAGCCCTTTTTCTGGGGGATGATCTCCTCCAGCGGCAGGCTCTTCTCGCCGGCCAGGACAGCCAGCCGGAACCGCTCCTCCTGACCCCCTCCCAAATCCGTGGGGAACAGCCGCTTCCCGATTTTCTGACAATCCCATCTTCGGATTCCCCCCGGCGAATCCCCGAAGACCAGATCTGGAACGCCTACTATCACTGGGCGGCTCAGCAGGCCAAACAAGCCGGCAGTCGGTTTCTTGCCCGCTGGATTGCACAGGAGGTAGCGCTGCGGAATACCCTGGTTCTGGCCCGGGCCAAAGCCCTGGAACTGGAACCATCCGAATATCTGGTTGCCGACGAACTGGCCGACCCGGATGCGGATTTTACCGCCCTCCTTAATGAATGGGGACTGGCCAAAAATCCCTTGCAGGGCGAACGGCTTCTGGATGACTATCGCTGGAGATGGCTCAAAGACCACGAATCGTGGTTTCGTTTTACCGATGATGAACTTCTCGCCTATGCGGCCCAACTGATGCTCCTGGAGCGCTGGCATCGGCTGAATAAGGCGGAAGCACAGGAACAGAGTGTACAAAAATAATGAAATTTCCTTACCAAGCTGGAAAGGGTAATTGAGTGAACGGCAGAATCGTTGCGGTGTACGGAAACATAGTGATAGCGGAAGCCAACGGCCAGGTGTTCCAGAACTCCATCGGCTATTGCCTGCGACAGGACGGCGCCAAACTCTTAAGCGAAGTCATTCGGGTACGCGGCCGGCTGGCAGACTTGCAGGTGTTTGAAGAAACCCGCGGATTAAAAGTCGGCGATACCGTCGAATTTCAGGAAGAAATGCTCTCGGTGGTGTTGGGGCCGGGGCTGCTGGGCCAGATTTACGATGGCCTCCAAAATCCCCTGCCGCAGTTGGCCGCCCAGATCGGCTTCTTCCTCGAACCCGGCAAATATATCCACGGCTTATCCGCCGAAACCCGCTGGCCCTTTACTTCCGCCCGGCCGGCCGGCCAGACCGTAACCGCCGGGGATACCCTGGGATCCGTCCCGGAAGGCATCTTCACCCACCAGATCAAAGTTCCGTTTCGCATGAATCAGGAATATCGCATCGAAAAAATCGCCGAACCGGGCGAATACACCGTTGAGCATCCGATAGCCCAGCTCAAAGACCAAAATGGGGTGGAATATACCATTACCATGCAGCAGAAATGGCCCGTCAAGATTCCCCTGAACCTGGCCCGCCGCCGCCTCATGCCCCAGGATCCCCTGGTGACGCGAATCCGCATCATCGATTCCATGTTCCCGGTGGTACGCGGCGGAACCTACTGCATCCCCGGCCCCTTCGGCGCGGGAAAAACCGTCCTCCAGCAGATTACCTCACGCCATGCCGAGGTGGATATCGTCATTCTCGCCGCCTGCGGCGAACGGGCCGGCGAAGTAGTCGAAACCCTGCGTGAATTCCCGGAACTGATTGACCCCCGGACCGGCAAAAGCCTCATGGAACGGACCATCATCATCTGCAACACCTCCGCCATGCCGGTGGCCGCCCGCGAAGCTTCCGTTTATACCGCCGCTACCCTCGGGGAGTATTATCGCCAGATGGGCCTCAATGTCCTGCTCCTGGCCGATTCCACCTCCCGCTGGGCACAGGCCATGCGCGAAGTTTCCGGACGCCTGGAAGAAATCCCCGGCGAAGAGGCGTTCCCCGCCTATCTGGAAAGCCGGATCGCCGCCTTTTACGAACGAGCCGGCGCCCTGGAGCTTACCGACGGCTCCACCGGTTCCCTCACCATCGGCGGAACGGTCAGTCCCGCCGGCGGCAACTTTGAAGAACCGGTCACCCAGGCCACTCTCAAAGTAGTCGGTGCCTTCCACGGCCTCTCCCGGGCTCGCAGCGACGCCCGCCGCTATCCCTCCATCGATCCCCTCGATTCCTGGAGCAAATACACCGGCATCATTGACCCGGATAAATCCATCCGCGCCCGCCGGATCCTGCGGCGCGGCAACGAAGTGCGGCAGATGATGACCGTCGTCGGCGAAGAAGGAACCTCCGTCGATGATTATCTGGTCGCCCTCAAGGCCGATTTCTTCGACAACTGCTATCTCCAGCAGAATGCCTTTGACGCCGTCGATGCCGCCACCCCCGCCCAGCGGCAGCAATTCGTTTTTGACAAGGTCCTCACCGTTCTCGAATTGCCCCTGGAGGTGCAGGAAAAAGATCAGGCCCGCCAGCTCATGGTGAAAATTTCCGATTTATTCCGAAACTGGAACTATGCCGCCCAGGATACGGAGGAATACCAAAAAATACTGGAACAGATTGACAGTTTTATCGCTGCCAAAGGGAAATAATTATGCGAAAATATTACGATGAAATTACCCGGATCGCCGGAAATGTCATTACCGTCACCGCCACCGGGGTCGGCTACGACGAACTGGCTGTGATCAGCTCCAAACGCGGAACCTCCCTGGCGCAGGTCATCCGGCTCGAAGGAGACCAGGTCAGCCTCCAGGTCTTCGCCGGCACCCAGGGTGTTTCCACCGAAGACCGCGTCCAGTTCCTCAACAGCCCCATGCAGGTCCCTTTTACCGATGATTTGCTCGGACGGGTCTTCGACGGCGCCTGCCGCCCGCGGGACGACCGGGCCATCCTGGAAGAAAACAAGGTCAGCATCGGCTCCCCCACCGTCAATCCCGTCCGCCGCCGCATGCCCGACCATATGGTGCATACCGGCATCCCCATGATTGATATCTTCAATTCGCTGGTCGAGTCCCAGAAACTCCCGATTTTTTCCGTCGCCGGCGAACCCTACAACGAACTGCTGGCCCGCGTCGGCCTCCAGGCCAACGCCGATATCATCATTCTCGGCGGCATGGGCCTGCGCCACGACGATTACCTCAAGTTCCGCGACGCCTTCGAAAAGGGCGGCGTGCTGGGACGAACCATTATGTTCATTCATACCGCCGCCGATCCGGTGGTGGAATGCCTCCTGGTGCCCGACCTCTGTCTGGCGGTGGGCGAACAGTACGCCCTCCAGAACAAACGGGTGCTGGTGCTGCTGACCGACATGACCGCCTTCTCCGATGCCCTCAAGGAAATCTCCATTATCATGGAGCAGATCCCCTCCAACCGCGGCTATCCCGGCGACCTCTATACCCAGCTCGCCCGCCGCTATGAAAAAGCCGTCGATTTCGACGGGGCCGGCTCCATGACCATCCTGGCCTGCGTCACCATGCCCGGCGACGACGTTACTCACCCCGTCCCCGATAATACCGGCTATATCACCGAAGGCCAGTTCTACCTGCGCAACGGCCGCATCGAACCCTTCGGCTCCCTCTCCCGCCTCAAACAGCAGGTCAACGGCAAAACCCGCGATGACCACCGCGCCATCATGGACGCCTGCATCCAGCTCTACGCCCTCTGCCGCGAAAGCCGCGAAAAACGCGACATGGGCTTCGAAATGTCGCCCTGGGACCATAAACTGCTCAAATACGGGTCCCTCTTCGAAAAGAAAATCATGGAATTGTCCGTCAATATCCCCCTCTTTGAAGCCCTCGACCGCTGCTGGAACATCCTGGCCGAATGCTTCGATCCGGCGGAAACCGGCATTCGCCGCGCCGTTATTGACGCCCACTGGCCGAAAAAATAACCAACCGATTCCTGCCCGCTTCGGGCAGCTTGACTGGAATTATGGCAGCCAAAGTAAAATTAACGCGACCGGAATTGAAACGCTTTCGCGACGCCCTCGTCCGCTACCAGCGCTATCTGCCCATGCTCAAACTCAAGCAGCAGCAGTTGCAGATGGCGCTGCGCGGCATCGAGCGGGATCGGCGTCAGGCCCGCAGCGAGCAAGAAGCGGCGCAGAATAAATTCGACGCTTATCGGGAG